>JAEWEF010000081.1 GCA_023389595.1 Fusobacteriota bacterium | reverse complement strand
TTATTAAATGCTATTTTAATTTGCATTAATTTTTGCTAATAAACTTGCAGATGTATTTATTGTTGTCTATCACTTAGGTATTTTTTATTAAAATATTAAATCTATAAAATAAATCATGTTTGCAGCTATAAAAAATAATAAAGGATCATTTTTATATCATAATATATTAAAATATTACAAAATATAGTAAAAAAGTATTTATTTTTGTAAATTAGTATATTTATAAAAATAATAATTGACATTATACTTAAATATGTTATAGAATAGATAAGCAAGTTTATAAGTTTTTTTAATATATTAAAAAGAAATATAATCCATGTAGAGGAGGAAAAAATGGAATTTAACGTACCTAAACAACATGAGCTTTTTAGACAAATGATTAGAGAATTTGTAGAAAAAGAAGTAAAACCTATTGCTGAGGAAATTGATGAAGAAGAAAGATTTCCTGTAGAAACAGTCAAAAAAATGGCTGAAATTGGAATAATGGGGATACCTATTCCTAAAGAATATGGTGGAGCTGGTGGAGATTACTTAATGTACGCTATGGCTGTTGAAGAATTATCAAAAGCTTGTGGTACTACAGGAGTTGTTGTATCAGCACATACTTCATTAGGAACTTGGCCTATATTAAAATTTGGAACTGAAGCACAAAAACAAAAATATGTTCCAAAACTAGCTAGTGGTGAATGGATAGGTGCTTTTGGACTTACTGAACCAAATGCTGGAACAGATGCAGCAGGACAACAAACTACAGCTGTATTTGATGAAGCTACTAATGAATGGGTTATAAATGGATCAAAAATATTTATTACTAATGCTGGATATGCTAATGTATACGTTATATTCGCTATGACAGATAAATCAAAAGGTCTAAAGGGAATATCATCATTTATAATAGAAGCTGGAACACCTGGATTCTCAATTGGTAAAAAAGAAAAAAAATTAGGAATTAAGGGATCAGCTACATGCGAATTAATTTTTGAAAATGCAAGAATTCCTAAAGAAAACCTACTTGGAGAAAAAGGAAAAGGATTTAAAATTGCAATGATGACTCTTGACGGAGGAAGAATTGGAATAGCTTCTCAAGCTCTTGGATTAGCTCAAGGAGCTTTAGATGAAACTGTTAAATATGTAAAAGAAAGAAAACAATTTGGAAGAGCAATTGGAGCTTTCCAAAATACTCAATTCCAACTTGCTAATTTAGATGTTAAAGTAGAAGCGGCAAGACTTTTAGTTTATAAAGCTGCGTGGAAAGAAACAAATGGAATACCATTTTCTGTTGATGCTGCTAGAGCAAAATTATTTGCAGCAGAAACTGCTATGGAAGTTACTACTAAAGCAGTACAATTCTTCGGTGGATATGGATATACAAGAGAATATCCAGTTGAAAGAATGATGAGAGATGCTAAAATAACTGAAATCTATGAAGGAACTTCTGAAGTTCAAAGAATGGTTATATCAGGAAATCTATTAAAATAATTAATTTAAAAGTTGGAGGATAAAAGATGAATATAGTAGTTTGTATAAAGCAAGTTCCAGATACAACTGAGATTAAATTAGATCCAGTAAAAGGGACGCTTATTAGAGACGGAGTTCCTAGTATAATGAACCCAGATGATAAAGGTGGATTAGAAGAAGCGTTAAAATTAAAAGATAAATATGGGGCACATGTTACTGTTATAACAATGGGACCTCCTCAAGCTGAAGCTATATTAAGAGAAGCTTTCGCTATGGGGGCAGACAGAGCTATATTAGTTACAGATAGAAGATTTGGAGGAGCTGATACTCTAGCTACTTCTAATACTATAGCTGCTGCTCTTAGAAAATTAGATTATGATTTAGTAATTGCTGGAAGACAAGCTATAGACGGAGATACTGCTCAAGTTGGGCCTCAAATAGCTGAACATTTAGGATTGCCACAAGTATCTTATGTTAAAGAAATGAATTATAGTGATGTTTCAAAAACACTTACTATTAAAAGATCTACTGAAGATGGATACTATTTATTAGAAGTTGCTTTACCTGCTTTAGTAACTGTATTAGCTGAAGCTAATTCTCCAAGATACATGAGAGTAAAAGGTATAGTTGAAACTTTTGATAAAGAAGTTGAAGTTTGGACAAAGGATGACATTGACGTTGATGACGCTGTAATAGGTTTAACTGGATCACCTACAAAAGTAAAAAAATCTTTCACTAAAGGTGCTAAAGAACCTGGGGTTCTTCATGAAGTAGAACCTAAAGAAGCTGCTAAAATAATATTAGAAAAATTGAAAGAAAAATTTATAATCTAATATAAAGGAGATAATGAATATGAATTTAACTGATTATAAAGGAATTCTTGTCTTTGCTGAACAAAGAGACGGAGTTCTTCAAAATGTTGGATTAGAATTAATAGGAAAAGCTAGAGAACTAGCTGAAGATTTAGATGGTAGAGTTACAGCTGTTATCTTAGGACACAATATAAAAGATCTTGCAAAAGAATTAATTGCTTATGGTGCAGACAAAGTTTTAGTTGTAGATAAAGAAGAATTAAAATTATATGATACAGAAGCATATACTCAAGTCTTAAATGCAGTTGTTTCTGCAGAAAAACCTGAAGTTGTTCTTTTTGGAGCTACTACATTAGGAAGAGATTTAGCTCCAAGAGTATCTTCTAGATTAGCTACAGGACTTACGGCTGACTGTACAAAATTAGAAATATCTGAAGATAAACAATTATGGATGACAAGACCAGCTTTTGGTGGAAACTTAATGGCTACAATAGTTAGCCCAAATCATAGACCACAAATGTCTACTGTTAGACCTGGTGTTATGAAAAAATTAGCTAAGGATGAATCAAGAACTGGAGAAGTTGTAGAATTCCCATTCAATATAGATAAATCTAAATTAAAAGTTAAAATTGTTGAAGTAGTAAAAGAAGAAGGACAAAAAGTTGATATATCAGAAGCTAAAATTCTTGTTTCTGGAGGAAGAGGAGTTGGAGCGAAAGCTAACTTCGAATTACTAGAAGAATTAGCAGCTGAAATTGGTGGAGTAGTTTCATCTTCAAGAGCACAAGTTGATGCAGGAAATATGCCACACGATAGACAAGTTGGTCAAACTGGTAAAACAGTAAGACCTGAAGTTTATTTTGCATGTGGAATTTCAGGAGCTATTCAACACGTTGCTGGGATGGAAGAATCTGAATTTATTATAGCAATTAATAAAGACAGATTTGCTCCTATATTCTCAGTAGCTGATTTAGGAATAGTTGGAGATTTACATAAAATACTTCCTATTTTAACAGAAGAAATAAGAAAGTATAAAGCAACTAAATAATTTAAAAATATTCAGTGATAATAAAAAAGATACAAGAGTTTTCTTGTATCTTTTTTTGATAAAAGATAGATTTTAAAATATCTTTTGTTTGTATTTAATTATTTATATTTTAGTATTTAGTGGAGTACTAAATTTTAATAGACTATGTAAAATAAAAATGTTATAATTAAAATATAGATTTCTATATAAAAAAGAAATAAAGGATGTGATCTTTTATGACATTATCAAATTTATTTATTCATGGAAGACAAATGGAGCTGACAGATTCTATAAAGAGTTATACTTCTGAGAAGATATCTAAAATTTATAAATTTAGTGATAATATCTTAAAAGTTGATGTTACATTGTCCGCAGCTAAAATGAAAACTGGTCGTGTACATGTTGCAGAAATCTTAGTTTATTTATCAGGAAAAACTATAAAATCTAAAGCTAGTGAAGACGATTTATATTATGCAATTGATAAGGCTGTTGATTCGATTGAAGTACAAATAAAAAAATATAAAGACAAAACAACAGGATATAATAATAAAGAAAAACCTACATACCATCTTTATGAAGGTGGATCAGATCCAGAAGAAAAGAAACTTATTAAAGTTTTTGCACCACAAAAACCTATGGAAGTTTCTGAAGCTATACTTCAACTAGAGTCTCTTAATAAATTATTTATTGTTTTTAAGAACGAAGCTACTGGTAAAATAGCTGTAGTTTATAAGAGAAAAGATGGAGATTATGGTTATATAGATGAATAATTAAAATTAAAACAGAGTCTTTAAGACTCTGTTTTTTCATATGTGTGATTCTTTTATAATTCCATTCCTGTAAGCATTAAGCAATTTTTTAAGTTCATTTATTTGTTCTTGTATATTTTTACCTATGTCTGTATCTTTAACTCTTAATCTTTTTTCTTTTCTTGTTACAACTATATGAGATGAAACAATATCAGTACCATTTTTAATCGCATCTTCTCTAGAAGTAAAAGTTTTATGTGAAGATAATTTAATTCCGTGAGAATTATAAGTTAAAGTATATCCTGCAATACCTGTTGTATCTTGATAAGCTCTAGAAAATCCTCCGTCTATTATTAATAATTTACCGTTACATCTTATTGGAGATTCTCCATCTTTAACTTTAACAGGAACATGGCCATTTATTATATGAGATATATTTGGATTAAGTTCAAATTCTTTTAAAATTTTATCACAAAAATCATTGTTATCTAATTGTTTATAATAAGGATTCTTTTTTTCTTTATGAGTTTTTTTGTCGTCTATAAAATATCGTTCAAAAGTTTTCATCGCATCCTTACCAAATAACGGAGAGTTTTTTCCGCACCATAGATACCATAAAAAATCTAATTTTTTCTTATTTTTTTCATTTTCCACTCTATTAAAATGTGCATTTCTAACGACTTGGTCTATTTTATCTAAATATTTTTTCCCGCTAACAATTTCATTATCAATCTTCATTTTTGTAAAACTCAAATCATCTTCAATTGGTATACAAGCGTGATACAATAAGTTTGAATTATATTTAAGATATAGCGAACCCTTAGTGAATAAAATGTTTATATGTCTTTGCAATTTTTCGCTACTCATAAAAGAAGCTTTTAATTTGTCAAGCAATTCAGCTTCCTCATCAGTTAATTTTAAAGGATCATTTGGATCGACAGTTGGAAAATTTTTATCATTTAATTCAAAAATTTCACCATTTATCTCAACTGTGTAATTATCATAATTTATTTTTGAAAGAAAATCTCTATCTTCTAATTCGTATTCAGGATTACGTTTTGCATATATACCTTCTACTTTAAATTGAAGAATGGTTATAGCTTTATGTATTTGTGCAACTAAATCGCTATCTAATCCTTCTTTAGGTCTAAATTTTTTACAATTATCATTTGAATAGTATTTAATTGCATATGTAGCTAGAGGTAATAAATTTATTCCATAAGCCTCCTCTAAAATATCATTATTACTATATCTGCTACATATTCTTATAACATTACAAATACAAGCTTTATTACCTATTGCTGCCCCCATCCACAAAATATCATGATTACCCCATTGTATATCAACATTGTGATGTTTTTCAAGTAAATCCATAATTAAATGAGGACTTGGACCTCTGTCATATATATCACCAACTATGTGAAGATGATCTATATTTAATCTTTGAATTAAATTAGATATTGCAATTATAAATTCTTTTCCTCTTTGTATATAAAGTATACTATCTATTATGGAAGAAAAATATTCAGCCTTATTTTTATCTGATTTTTGTTCGTAAATTAATTCTTGCAATATATATTCAAAATCTTTAGTCATTGATTTTCTTACTTTAGATCTTGTATATTTAGAAGAAACGTGTTTGCAAACTTCTATAAGTCTATACATCATTAACGACATCCAACGATCAATATTATTATTTTCCTCTTCCATAATTTCTACTCTTTCCTTGGGGTAATATATCAATGTTGCTAACTCTTTTTTTTCATTTTCAGTCAGACTGTCTCCAAAAACTTCTTCTATTTTTCTTCGTACTGTACCAGAACCATTTCTTAAAACGTGGTTGAATGCTTCATATTCACCATGAACATCAGTTATAAAATATTCTGTTCCCTTTGGTAAATTCATTATTGCTTGTAAATTAATTATTTCAGTTGAAGTTTCAGCTATATTTCTATAAGTTTTAGATAGAAGCTGTAAATATTTTAATGACATCAAGACCCCCATTAATTATTTTTATATTTTATTGCACTTTGTGCAGCCGATAAAATAGCTACAGGAATTCTAAATGGAGAACAACTTATATAATCAAGTCTGACTTTTTCAAAAAAATCTATACTATCAGGATCTCCACCATGCTCTCCACATATTCCTATCTCTAGATTTTTATTTTGTTGCCTTCCAAGATTAACAGCAATTTCTACTAATCTTGTTACGGCTTTATTATCTATAGAATAAAATGGTTCAGTATCCCAAATTCCTTTTTCTCTATAATGTTCTAAAAATTTTACGGAGTCGTCTCTCGATAACCCCATAGACATTTGAGTTAAATCGTTGGTACCAAATGAGAAGAAGTCGGCATATTTAGCTATTTCATCTGCAAGAAGACACGCTCTAGGAATTTCTATCATAGTTCCTATTTGATATTTAATTTCACATTTATTTTCATATAGTGATTTTTTAATTTCTTCTTCTATTTCTTTTCTTATGTAAGCTAACTCTTTTGCATCCATAACAAATGGTATCATAATTTCAGGATCTACTTTTATACCTATGTTATATGCTTTTATAGCTGCGTCGATAATTGCCTTTCCTTGTATTTTATATATATCTGGATAACTAATAGCAAGTCTGCAACCTCTATGTCCTAACATAGGATTTGCATCTTTCAATTTAGATATTCTTTTTTCTATTTCTTCTATACTAACATTTAATATTTGAGACATTTTTTCAATGTCCTGTTTATTTTTTGGGAGAAATTCATGTATAGGAGGATCAAGTAGTCTTATGTTAGCTATATCACCATTCAATTCTTTGAATATTTCAAAAAAATCCTTCGTCTGTAAATCGTATAAATTTTTTAGAGCTTTTTCCTTTTCTGTATCATTTTCACTCATAAGAATTTCTCTTATTGTAAAAATTTTATCTCCTTTAAAAAACATATGTTCAGTTCTACAAAGTCCTATACCTTTAGCACCAAATGCTTTTCCTTGCCTAACATCCTCAGGAGTATCCGCATTCATCCTCACATCTAATCTTTTTATTTCTTTTGCCCATTCTAAAATTTTTTCTAAATTCTCATCTCTAGATGCTTCGCTCATTGGAATTTTTCCTAAAAAAATTTCTCCAGTATAACCACTTATAGATATGAAGTCTCCTTCTTTAAGCGTATAATTTCCAGCATACATCTCTCGTTTTACTTCATCTATTTTTATATCTATACATCCAGTTACACAACATTTTCCCATACCTCTAGCCACGACTGCTCCATGCGATGTAGCTCCACCTTTTGTTGTTAGTATGCCTTGAGAAAGAGCCATTCCTTTTAAATCTTCAGGAGAGGTTTCCTCTCTAACTAGTATAGTTTTTTCTCTTATTTTTACTCTTTTAGCGTCAAACATTATTCTTCCAACAGCAACACCTGACGAAGCGGCCACACCTTTTCCTAATAGAATTGCATTTTCCAGATATTTTTTATCAAAATCACCATTCATAAGTTGAGTAATAGATTTTGCATCTATTTTAGATATTGCTTCTTCTTTTGTTATTAATCCTTCACTAACAAGATCAACTGCAATTTTTACAGCAGCCTTAGCTGATCTTTTTCCATTTCTAGTTTGAAGAATGAAAAGTTTATTATTTTCTATAGTAAACTCTATATCCTGCATATCTTTATTATATTTTTCTAGTGTTTTTGCTATATCATTTAATTCGTCATAAATTTTAGGTAATTTATTTTTAAGTGTTGAAATACTTTCTGGTGTTCTTATACCTGCTACTATATCTTCTCCTTGCGCTCTTATAAGATATTCTCCAAAAATTTCATTTTCACCATTCGATGGATTTCTTGAAAATAAAACCCCTGTACCAGACAGTTCGTTAAAATTACCAAAAACCATTTCCTGTATTACAACAGCTGTTCCCATATTATCGTCTATATTATTTAATTTTCTATAAAGAATTGCTCTTTCGTTATTCCAAGAATTGAAAATAGAATTAACGGCTATTAAAATTTGTTCTTTAAAATCTTCAGGAAAATCATCTCCTGTTTTTTCTCGGTATATTTTTTTGCTTTTATCAATTAATTCTTCATAATTTTTATATTCTATGTTAGAAAAATATTTTCTATCTATACCCATAGCTATTTCAGAAAACATCTGTATAAATCTGGCGTAAGAATTATAAACAAAATCTTTATCTCCAAATATTTCTATTAAATTTTTAGCGACTTCGTCATTAAATCCTAAATTTAATATTGTGTCCATCATACCAGGCATAGAAATAGGAGCTCCAGATCTTACAGAAACTAATAGAGGGTTTTTTCCTTGAAATTGTTTGTTAGATTTTTTTTCTATTATAGATAATTTATTCAATATTTCATTTTCTAATTCTTTATCTAAATTACAATTATCTTCGAAATACTTTCTACATGCATCTGTTGATATGATAATACCATATGGAATAGGCAGTTTCATTTTAGTCATTTCACAAAGATTTGCTCCCTTTCCACCTAGTAAATTTAGCATATTTTTAGATCCTTCGTTAAACTCAAATACCATTTTCATAAAAACCCCCTTAAACTACTATAAATTTTCTACATATAATTTAGCTATATTAGTTTTTGTAAATCTTCCTACTACAATTAATTTATTGTTTTCTTCTCTTACGACAGGTAAGGCGTCAATTTCATGATTTATAATAAGGTGAGCAGCATAAGATATTGTATCTTCTTCTCTGCAATAAATAATATTTGGGGAACGTGTCATTATCATATTTACAGGAATTTTTTCTAAATCAACACTTGTAATAGAAGCTTTTAGCAGATCTTTTCTAGAAATCATACCTTTTAGTTCATTGTTTTCAACTATTATTAAGTTTCCTAAATCTTTTTCAAATATGTGCAATATGGCCTGATATAAATTTATTTGAGTATCTACAGATTTTGCTTCGCTCATAATATCTTTTACAAAAATTGGGAATGGATCTTTTAAAAATGTGTATCCACTATTTGTTTTTGATGCAATAAAACCAGAATTAACTAAAATAGAAAAATCTGTCCTTAGAGCAGATCTAGTATAGCCTATTTTATCAGCTATTTCATTGCCAGATATATGCTTATTATCTTTTATTATTTTTAAAATTTGTAATTGTCTATCAGATAGTTTTTTCATAATCCCTCCAATTAGTGCGAAATAATTTATTTAATTTTTATCTAATTATACAATTTTAAATTTATTTTTGCAATAATAAAAATAAAATTATTGCACAAAAAACAATAAAAAACTCTCCACCATTAAGTGGAGAGTAAATTTATTAATAATATATATTTTTAAACTTCTATTCCATTTTTAAAAGTGGCTTCTTTTACTAAATGACCTTCAGCATCATATTCTTTATATTCACCATCTAATTTGCCTTTTTCGTTGTAATTGGCTTCTTTAAAAACAACACCATTAGAGTGATATTCTTTATATGGACCAAACATATAACCTTTCTTTAAATTAACTTCAACTTTTTTGCTTCCGTTAGGGAAATATTTTATATTTTTAGAAGTAGTAGAATCATCAATATATTCAGAGGATCTTTTTAGTTGTCCATTAGGATAAAATTCTTCGTATAAGCCTATTATTTTACCATTTTCTAAGTTATGAACAGAGCTTAATTTACCGTCGCTGTAAAAAGTTTCATATTTACCATGTAAATTTCCATTTTTATAATGTTTGATTATTTCAACTTGCCCATTCATATAGTAAGACTTGTATACTCCTTCTCTCACACCATTTACATAGTTTCTTTCTTCTTGAACAACTCCGTTATCGTAAATTTTTAGCCATAGACCTTCTTTCTTTCCATCTTTATTATATTGATTATTCATAATAAAACCCCCTTATATTTTGGTGAATTATACTTTTTAGCCTTTACATAAGTATACATTAAAATTAAAAATAAATAAAGATATTTTTTTTATTTCAAATTTGCAAAATATTCTATTGATTTTTCTATTTTTTTAATTGCATCTACTGAATCACCATTATCTATAGCGTCTTTTACACAGTGGTGTAGATGTCCTTCCAATATTATTTGACCTACTCTGTGTACAGCACTTTTAATAGCGTTAATCTGTATCAATATATCTTCACAAGGAATATCTTGATCTATCATATTTGATATAGATTTTATTTGCCCTTCTATTTTTTTTAATCTTGCATTAACTTTTTTTTGATCTATACAATCTTTCAAAACTAACACCTCACAATTATAAAATGTTTGTATAATTATATATACTTATATATTAACTTTATAAGATAAAAATGTCAAAATATATTTCATTTATTTAATTGCAATTATCTTGACAAAAAAAATTAAAAGTTATATTATCTAGTTATAAAATAGCACTCTATAGTTAAGAGTGCTAAAAAACTTTTTTGGAGGTATAATGATGCAAATAAAGCCTGTTGGTGAAAGATTGATTTTAAAAAAGATAAAACCTGAAGAAAAAACTTCTAGTGGAATTATCATTTCAAATATAAATGACAAAAAAAATAATAATATGGCAGAAGTAATAGAAATAGGAACTGGGGATAAGATAGAAAATATAAAAAATGCTGGTATTAATATAGGTAGTAAAGTATTTTTCAAAGAAGATTTTGAGAATGTAGAAACAGAAAATAATGGTGAACAACTAATTATAGTTGATGCAGATAAGATAATAGCAGTTATAGAATAATATGGAGGTACATTAATGGCAAAAATTTTAAAATTTAATGAAGACGCTAGAAAAAAATTAGAATTAGGAATAGATACTCTTGCAAATACAGTAAAAGTTACTTTAGGGCCTAGAGGTAGAAATGTTGTATTAGAGAAACCTTATGGAGCACCATTAATAACTAATGATGGTGTTACTATTGCTAGAGAAATAGAATTAGAAGATCCTTTTGAAAACATGGGAGCTTCATTAGTAAAAGAAGTAGCAATAAAGTCAAATGATGTGGCTGGAGATGGAACAACTACAGCAACTATATTAGCTCAATCTATAGTAAAAGAAGGGTTAAAAATGTTATCTGCTGGAGCTAATCCAGTCTTTCTGAAAAAAGGAATAGAATTAGCTACTAAAAAATCTATAGAGTGTTTGTCAAAAAGATCAAGAAAAATAGAATCTAATTATGAAATTGCACAAGTTGCTTCAATATCTTCTGGAGATGAGGAAATAGGAAAGTTAATAGCTGATGCTATGAATAAAGTAGGAGAAACGGGAGTGATAACAGTTGAAGAAGCTAAATCTTTAGAAACTACTTTAGAAATAGTTGAAGGAATGCAGTTTGATAGAGGATATATATCTCCTTATATGGTTAGTGATACAGAAAGAATGATAGCGGAATTAGAAAATCCATATATACTTATTACAGATAAAAAAATTAGCAATATGAAAGAAATATTACCTATATTAGAAAAAACAGTTCAAGCTTCAAGGCCTATGCTTATAATAGCTGATGATGTAGAAGGAGAGGCCCTAACATCTCTTGTTATAAATAAATTGAGGGGGACTCTTAACGTTATCGCTGTTAAAGCTCCTGCTTTTGGTGATAGAAGAAAGGCTATGCTTGAAGATATTGCAATTTTAACTGGAGGAGAAGTTATATCTGAAGAAAAGGGATATAAGTTTGAAGATGTTGATTTAAACAATTTAGGAAGAGCTAAAACTGTAAAAGTAAATAAAGATACAACTGTTATAGTTGATGGAATGGGAGAAAAACAAAATATAGAATCAAGAATAAATACAATTAAATCTCAAATTTCAGAAAGCACTTCTGATTATGATAGAGAAAAACTTCAAGAGAGACTAGCAAAATTATCTGGAGGAGTAGGAGTTATAAAAGTTGGTGCCGCTACAGAAGTTGAAATGAAAGAGAGAAAACTTAGAATAGAAGATGCTCTAAATGCTACAAAAGCAGCTGTTGAAGAGGGAATAGTTGCTGGTGGAGGAACTATTTTATTACAATTAGTAGAAGATATGAAAGAATTTAAATATGATGGAGAAATAGGAATGGGAGTTGAAATAGTGAAGAGAGCGTTTGAGACTCCTATTAAACAAATTTCTGAAAATGCTGGATTGAATGGTGGAGTCATTTTAGAAAACGTCAAAAAATTAGGAAAAGACATTGGATTTGATGCTAAGAATGAAGAGTATGTAGATATGTTTGAAAAAGGAATAATAGATCCAGCTAAAATAACTAGATCAGCTATACAAAATTCTGCATCAGTTGCTTCTTTAATACTAACAACTGAAGTGGTTGTAGCAAATAAAAAAGAAGAAAATAAAGATAATGCAAATATGATGCAGGGAATGATGTAATATATTAAAAATTGACAAAGAACAAAAAAAAATTTATACTTGACTTATATAGTCTAAATTATATTAGGTGGAATTTATGGGTAAAGTTAATAACGATATAGTATTAATAACTGGTGGATCTGGATGTATAGGAAGATCTATTATAGAAAATCTTATAGAGGAAGGAGTTCATTTAGTTATTTCTGTTGATAAAAATAGATCCAATTTTTCACATGAAAAATTTTTAGAAATTAATATAGATATTACTGATAAAGATTTATTATCACATAAAGTAAAAGAAATAATAGAAAAATATGGACGGATAGATATATTAATTAATAATGTTGGAATAGTTGCAGACGAACTTTTTGTTAAAATGAGTTACGAAAATTTTGAAAAAGTAATAAATGTTAATTTGAATTCAGTTTTCTACATAACTAAATTAGTTGCTAAAAATATGATAAAGAACAAGAAGGGAAGTATAGTAAATATTTCGTCTATAGCTGGTATCTTTGGAAATGTTGGACAAATAAATTATTCAGCATCTAAAGCAGGGGTAATAGCTATGACAAAGACTATGTCTAAAGAGCTTGGTAAGAAAGGTATACGAGTTAATTGTGTAGCACCTGGTATAATAAGAAGTAATATGACATCTAATTTAAATAAAGAATATGTTGATGATTTAATTTCAAGAACTAGCTTAAATAGAATAGGAGAAGCTAGTGAGGTAGCGAAAGTTGTAACATTTTTAGCAAGTGATGACGCTTCGTATTTGACCGGTGAAATTATTTCGATAAGTGGTGGACTTACAATTTAGTTTTATATAAATTTAAAATGAGAAGTTTTAAGGAGGAAATATGTCAAGAGTTTATGTTGTTGCAGCAAAAAGAACTGCGATAGGGAGTTTTTTGGGAACTTTATCACCTTTATCTGCAAGTGATATAGGAGCAGCTGTTGTAAAAAATATTTTAGAAGAAGTAAAAGTAGATCCATCAAATATTGATGAAGTTATAGTTGGTAACGTATTAATGGCTGGTCAATATCAAGGTGTTGGAAGACAAGTTTCTATAAAATCCGGAATACCTTATGAGGTTCCTGGATATTCTGTTAATATAATTTGTGGAAGCGGAATGAAATCTGTTATAACTGCTTATACAAATATTAAAGCTGGAGAAGCTGATTTAGTACTTGCTGGAGGAACAGAATCTATGTCTGGGGCAGGATTTATTCTTCCAGGAAAAATAAGAGGCGGACACAAAATGGCAGATATAAATTTACAAGATCATATGATAACAGATGCCCTAACAGATGCATATCATAAAATTCATATGGGAATAACAGCAGAAAACATAGCTGATAGATATTCTATTTCTAGAGAAGAACAAGATAAATTTGCACTTGGATCTCAACAAAAAGCTATAGCTGCTGTAGATGCTGGAAAATTTAAAGATGAAATAGTTCCAGTTGTAATAGCAAATAAAAAAGGAGATATTGTTTTTGATACAGATGAATATCCTAATAGAAAAACAGATGCTGAAAAATTAGCTAAGTTAAAACCAGCTTTCAAAAAAGATGGTTCAGTAACTGCAGGGAACGCTTCTGGATTAAACGACGGAGCTTCTTTCTTATTACTTGCATCAGAAGAAGCTGTTAAAAAATATAATTTAAAACCTTTAGTTGAAATTATCTCAACTGGTACTGGAGGAGTAGATCCTTTAGTGATGGGATTAGGACCTGTTCCTGCTATAAGAAAAGCTCTTAAAAAAGCAGATTTAAAATTATCTGATATGGAACTTATAGAACTAAATGAAGCTTTTGCAGCTCAAGCTATAGGAGTTATGAAAGAACTTTGTAGCGAACATGGAGTAGATTATAATTGGTTTGACGATAAAACAAACGTAAATGGAGGAGCAATAGCTTTAGGGCATCCAGTTGGAGCTTCTGGAAATAGAATTACAGTTACATTAATCCACGAAATGAAAAAAAGAGGCGTTGACTATGGATTAGCTTCTCTATGTATAGGTGGAGGAATGGGAACAGCAGTAATATTAAAAAATTGTAAAAATTAAATGATTAATGTTTTGAT
>JAEWEF010000042.1 GCA_023389595.1 Fusobacteriota bacterium | reverse complement strand
TGAAATAAGGTACACAAGCCTAGTAAATAGGTTTAATACAACAAAGTCTAGACTTGATGAAATCAAGCAAACCATCATAGAAAAACAATCCAAAGGTGATGAGGTTGAGGAATTTATAAGGGAACTTGAAAAACAAGAGCTACAGACAGAGTTTGATAAAAATGTATGGCTAAGCATGGTAGACCAGCTTACAGTGCATCATGATGGAAAAGTTGAATTTACATTTCTTGATGGAAGCCAGGTAGAATTAAATAGATAAAAATCAAAACAGGCACTTTAATAAAATTTGGTGAGGTGTCTTTTTGTACTTTATAGGAGTGCTAATAGTGGGTATAATAGTAAACAAATATTGATAATTTTGGTGGTGGAAAATGGATAAAAATTTCGAAGAGATAAAGAAATTATATAATGATGTGCGTAATATAGAACGTCAAAAAATAGTGAAGAAATTAGTAGAAAGTCAGTTTAATGCTACAGGACATCAAGGAACATGGAATTATACATCTAGAGGTAAAATAAAGCCATCCTATAATTTAGGAATGTGGAAATGGATTGTTGCAAAAAGAGGAGATATTACTGCTGTTATTAGTTTACAAACACTTGAGCAAGACTCAAAGACAAAAAATATTCATGTTCTTTTTGATAGAATAAGCGTAGATGTATTTGAGGATAACGAAGGAAATATACTTTCTGAAAGTAGTGATTCATATTTTCAATCTGTAAAATCAAGATATAATGTTGAGAATGAATTTGATTCAGGATTTGTTGAAAAAACAATAATGGATTTAGAATTACCCCTAGGAGAAGATGATCTAGAGCGTCTTGTAGATATTATCGAAAGAAAGATAAAAAAATTAAATTAAAATAATCTTGTGTTTAGGACGGTAGCGATACCGTCTTTTTCTATCCTCAAATATAAAAAGTTTCAGAGTTCAGAGGAATAGTTTCAGAGTTCAAAGGAAAAGTTTAATTGTATCAAAGACAGTAAGAAACTAGAAGTAATATGGATGAAAAAATAAAAGAACTTTTAAAAGGGACTGTATGGGGTAATTATTTTTATTGTGGTAAAATTGGTAATAAAGACATATATTGCCCCTATGTAACAAATGAAATAGGATATTATCGCCGTGCTATACTAGGTAAACCACATTATATAATATGTGAAAATGGTGAATTCAGTTTATTTCATGATAAAAATTTTAAAATATTTGATGAATTATTAAAAGATGATGATGAAAATGAAAATGACCTTGTTTTTGAAGTTAAAAACTATATATATAAAAAGTTACACTCAAAGATAAAAGAAGAAGAAATTTTTAGGAAACACGATAAGCTATTTGAAAAATATTTCAAAGATGATAAACTCATTTTTAACAACGATGAAGAAAAATAGGAATACGAAAAAATTTCTAATAAAGTATGGGATATAATAAATAAATACGAAAAGACAGTTTAAACGCTGTCTTTTTTGTTTTTAATCGCTAAAAAATTTTTTTAATAAAATTTAGTGAACGGTAATTTTTGTTTTTTATAGACCACTAGTCAACTATCAACTAAAAATAATATATTGATTTTTAAGGGATTTTAACCCTGTGAAAATAAGGTGATATTTTTAGAGTAATTTTTTAAAAATCAGAAATAGAAAGTTTAACAAATACCATAAAAACGGTAATTACTAAAATAAAACAAAGTGTTTTAAAGTAAACAAAGAGCTATTTAGTCGTTAGTTAAATAGGCTTAAAATAACGCATGCTTTTAATATAAGACGAGTTTTGTATCACATTTTGTTTTTGATGAGCTTCTAGGGGCATATAACGAGCTCTAAAACGATATGCCGATTTTATAGCATGTTTATGGGTGTAAAAATATGAAAATTAAAAATTTTGTCAAAAAAATTTAAAATAAAATAAAAACCTAAAAAATATTTAAAAAAAATAAATTTGTAATTACATTTTAATTTTCTAATTTATTGATTTTAATATAAAATTTGTGTTATAATTCAAAAGAATATAAAGAGGGAGAAAAATAGGAGGAAAAATGTTTGATTTAAAAGAAATGGAATTTGATTTAGCAGGAAGAAAATTGAAATTTTCTACTGGGAAATTAGCAAGGCAATCAGCTGGAGCTATATTGATTCAATATGGAGATACTATGGTTTTGTCAACTGTCAATCGTAGTAAAGAACCAAGAGAAGGAGTTGATTTTTTTCCGTTAACAGTAGATTATATTGAAAAATTTTATGCTGCTGGCAAATTTCCTGGAGGATTTAATAAAAGAGAAGGAAGACCATCAACAAACGCAACATTAACAGCAAGATTAATAGATAGACCTATTAGACCAATGTTCCCAGATGGTTTTAATTATGATATACACATAGTTAACACTGTGCTTTCTTATGATCAAGAAAATACACCTGACTATATCAGTATAATAGGGTCATCTTTAGCTTTGATGATATCTGATATACCTTTTTTAGGACCTGTTGCTGGAGTGGTAGTTGGATATAAAGATGGACAATTTATACTTAATCCTACTCCTGCTCAACTTGAAGAAAGTGAACTTGAACTTTCTGTTGCGGGAACAAAAGAGGCTGTAAACATGGTTGAAGCAGGGGCTTCAGAACTTGATGAAGAAACAATGCTTAAAGCTATAATGTTTGCTCACGAAAATATAAAATTAATTTGTGAATTTCAAGAAAAATTTGCATCTCTTTGTGCAAAAGAAAAAATTTCTTTCGAGAAAAAATTACCAATGGAAATTGTAAAAAATTTCATCGATGAAAATGGAAAAGAAAAATTAAAAAATGCTGTCTTAACTCTGGGCAAAAAAAATAGAGAAGAAGCTGTCGATAAATTGGAAGAAGAACTTATGGTTCAATTTAAAGAAGAACACTTTAAAGATGTGCCAGAAGAAGAAATTCCTGAAGAAGTTATAAAAGAATTTGCAAAATATTATCACGACTTAATGAAAGATTTAGTAAGAGATGCGATACTTTATAAAAAACACAGAGTTGATGGTAGAACTACGACTGAAATAAGACCGCTTTACGCAGAGGTAGATCCTTTAACAAGAACTCACGGTTCAGCAATATTTACAAGAGGAGAAACTCAATCTCTAGCTATCACTACATTAGGTACTAAAGAAAACGAGCAACTTATTGACGATTTAGAACAAGAATATTATAAAAGATTTTACCTACACTATAATTTTCCACCATATTCAGTAGGTGAAGTTGGAAGGATGGGAAGTCCGGGAAGAAGAGAATTAGGACATGGTTCCTTGGCTGAACGAGCGCTTAAATATGTAATTCCTGAAGAAAGTGAATTTCCTTATACTATAAGAGTTGTTTCTGAAATTACTGAATCTAATGGTTCATCTTCACAAGCATCTATTTGTGGAGGTTCTCTATCACTTATGGCTGCGGGGGTTCCTATAAAAGAACATGTTGCTGGTATAGCCATGGGTCTTATCAAAGAGGGAGACGAATTTGTTGTTTTAACAGATATAATGGGACTAGAAGATCACCTTGGAGATATGGACTTTAAAGTTGCGGGGACAAAAAATGGTATAACAGCATTACAAATGGATATAAAAATTACTGGTATAACTGAAGAAATAATGAGAATTGCTTTGAGTCAAGCTCATCAAGCAAGATTACAAATACTAGAACTTATGAATAATACTATCTCTAAACCAGCAGAACTTAAATCTTACGCACCAAGAATAAAACAAATTACAATAGATAAAGATAAAATTTCTGTTTTAATTGGACCGGCAGGTAAAAATATAAAAGCGATAATAGAAAAAACTGGAGCTACAATAGATATATCAGATGAAGGATTAGTTTCTGTTTTTGCTGCCGATGAAAGCGTTTTAGATGAAACAATAAAAATGATTAATGTCCATGTAAAAGATATAGAACTAGGAGAAATATATACAGGAAAAGTTGTTAGTATAACAAAGTTTGGAGCGTTTATGGAGATAATGCCAGGAAAAGAAGGTCTACTTCATATTTCTGAAATTTCTAAAGAGAGAGTTGAAAAAGTAGAAGACGCATTGAAAGTTGGAGACGAATTCCAAGTTAAAGTAATTTCTTTAGAAAATGGTAAAATTTCACTTAGTAGAAAAAGAGTTTAAAAAAATTATTAGAACTATAAAACATCAAGGAGTAAACGATGAAATTTTCTTTAGTAAGTCTAGGATGTAGCAAAAATTTAGTAGATAGTGAAAACTATATAGGCTTATTGGTAAACAAAAAAAATTTTAAATATACTGAAAAAGTTGAAGACGCTGATATAGCACTAATAAATACTTGTGGATTTATAGGTGATGCAAAGGAAGAATCTATAAATACAATTTTAGAAATTGCTGAATATAAAAAAAATAATTTAAAAAAAATTATTGTTACAGGTTGTTTAGCTGAAAGATATGCTGAAGATATATTAAACGAACTACCAGAAGTCGATGCAGTTGTTGGCACTGGTGCTGTCGATAAAATAGAAGAAATTGTTGATGAAATATTATTGGATAATAAAATAGTTGAAACTGGCAGTTTTGAATATCTTCCTACAGCAAATTTGGACAGAATACTTTTAACTCCAAAACATACTGCTTATCTCAAAATTTCTGAAGGCTGCGATAGAAAATGTACATATTGCATAATCCCAAAAATGAGAGGCCAACTAAGAAGTAGAAAAATAGAAGATATAGTTGAAGAAGCTAAAAAACTAGCTAAAAATGGTGTTAGAGAATTAAATGTTCTAGCTCAAGAAACAACAGAATATGGAATAGACTTATACAATAAAAAAGCTTTGCCAGATTTGTTAAAAGAATTAGTAAAAATAAAAGAAATAGACTGGATAAGAATTTATTATATGTTCCCTAATTCTATAACAGACGAATTAATAGAAGTTATAAAATCAGAAGATAAAATATGTAAATATTTTGATGTACCTATACAACATATATCGGATAATATTTTAAGAAAAATGGCAAGAGGGATAAATGGAGAAAAAACTAGAAAATTATTATATAAAATAAGAGAAAACATACCTAATGCTATTTTTAGAACGAGTTTAATAGTTGGATTTCCTGGCGAAACAGAAGAAGAGTATGAAGAACTTATAAAATTTGTAAAAGAGTTTAAATTTGATTATATAGGTGCATTTAAATATTCGAGAGAAGAAGATACAAAGGCGTACTCTATGAAAAATCAAATAGATGAAAAAGAAAAAGAAAAAAGACTTTCAAAATTAACAAGTTTACAAAATGATATAGTAGAAATGAAAAATATGAATTTGATAGGTGAAAAAATTGATGTTATCATAGATGGGGTATCTTCTGAAGAGGAAGAGATGTTCGAAGGAAGAACGAGAGGACAAGCTTTTGATATAGATGGAAAAGTTTTAGTTAGTGGAAAAGAAATTAAGATTGGGGATATAGTAAAAGTATTAATAACTCAAAATGTTGGATATGATTTAGTTGGAGAATTATATTCAGAGGGGGAAAAATGAATTTACCAAATAGACTAACCATTGTAAGATTTATTCTTGCTGTACCATTTATAATTTTTTTACAATTATCAAATACAGTTGGAACTACTGGAATAGTTTACAGAATAATTTCACTTTCGATATTTATCATTGCGTCACTTACTGATTTTTTTGATGGATATATTGCAAGGAAAAGAAATCTCATAACAGATTTTGGAAAGATAATGGATCCTCTAGCAGATAAAATTTTAGTTATTTCTGCTTTGGTAATTTTTGTCGATATAGGATACAATCCAGCATGGATGTCAATAATAGTTTTATCTAGAGAATTTTTAATAAGTGGAATTAGAATTATGGCAGCGGCTAAAGGAGAGGTCATAGCAGCAGGAAATTTAGGAAAATATAAAACAACAAGTCAGATGGTAGTAATAATTATTTCTATTTTAATAGGACCAATTACTGTTTCTTTGAACGGTTTTATTTTTACTGTTTCTTCTCTTCTTATGATGATACCAGTTATACTTACTATATGGTCTGGAGTAGATTACACATTTAAAGCTAAACATTATTTTATGGAATAATTTGAGGAGATAGATATGCATTTAGGAAATGAATATCATATTCCTGTACTTTATAATGAAACAATTGATATGTTAGTTCACAAAAAAAATGGAAAATATATCGATTGCACACTTGGTGGTGGAACTCATTCAAAAGGAATACTTGATGAATTAGACGAAAACGGAATTTTAATTTCAATAGATCAAGATGAAGATGCAATAAATTTTTGCAAAGAAAAATTAAAAAATTATGAAAAAAATTGGAAAGTTTTTAAAGAAAATTTTGAAAATATAGATATAGTTGCATATATGTCTGGTTATGAAAAATTTGATGGTATACTTATGGATATAGGAGTGTCATCAAGGCAATTAGATAATCCTGAGAGAGGATTTTCATACAGGTTTGATAGTAAGTTAGATATGAGAATGAATAAAGATTCAAATATTTCAGCTTACAACGTAGTTAATGAATACGATGAGGAAAAATTAGCAAATATAATATATAAATATGGTGAAGAAAGATATTCGAAAAGAATTGCTAGGGCAATTTGTGAATATAGAACAAACAAAAAAATTGAAACTACATTTGAATTGAATGAAATAATAAAAAAATCTTATCCGACAAAATCTGAAAAACATCCTTCGAAAAGAACTTTTCAAGCAATTAGAATAGAAGTTAATAGAGAACTTGAAATTTTAGAAAAGGCAATAGAAAAATCAGTTAAATTGTTAAATTCTGGCGGAAGATTATGCATAATAACTTTTCATTCTTTAGAAGATAGAATAGTAAAAAATAAATTTAAGGAGTTGGCAAAAGCTTGCAAATGTGCTCCTGAAATTCCTATATGTGTTTGTGGTGGAAAACAGGAATATAAAATTTTAACTAAAAAACCTATAGTGCCATCAAAAGAAGAATTAGATTTTAACAATAGATCTCATTCTTCTAAATTGAGAGTTTTGGAGAAAATATGAATATAGTTTTAAAAAAAGAAACGGTTATAACTTGTATAGTTAGTTTATTTTTACTTTCGTTTATAATATTTATAGGAAATGTTGCAACTCTTAGAAAAGTTTCTCAAGCTCAAAAAGAATTGCATGATTTGAAAATTACTTACGATGACAAAAAAAAGGAATTGGATCAAAAAATTGTAAATTATGATAACCAGTACGATTTTACAAAAATAAAAAATGATATGGAAAAAAAAGGTATGAAAATTGCTGATAATATTATCTTTTTTGAAATAGGTGAATAAAAATGTTAAAAAAAGGGAATATTATAGAAATATCAATAGAAAAAATTGTTTTTGGTGGAGAAGGACTTGGGTATTACAACGGAATTCCAATTTTTGTTCCTATGTCTGTTCCTGGAGATGTGTTATCGGCTAAAATAATTTCAGTAAAAAAAACTTATGCAAGAGCTTTAATAGAAAAAATTTTAATATCTTCAAAGGATAGAGTGGCAAACAACAAAATATCTTTTGAAGATTTTTTTGGTTGTGATTTTGCAATGTTAAATTATGATGCACAACTAAAATATAAAATAGAAATGGTAAACGAAGTTATGCAAAAAATTGGAGGGATTTCTAGTCTTAAAACTGAAATAATAGGAGCAGAAAACATATTCAATTACAGAAATAAAATTATAGAACCGTTTGCTTTTAAAAATGATAAAATCATAAGTGGATTTTACAGCAGAAAATCTCACGATATTTTTGAGGTTGAGGAAAATATTTTAAATTCTAAATTGGGGAATTTTATAATAAAAAAATTAAAAGAAATTTTAAACTCAAAAAAAGTTAGTGTCTATGATGAAAACACTGGCAAGGGTTTAATTAGAAATATAATGATAAGAACTAATTCATTAAATGAAGCAATGGTAGTTTTGATAATTAATTCAAAAAAAGTTAGCAACGAAATTTCAGAAATTTTAAAAAAATTAAAAGAAGAAATCAAAGAAATAAAATCTGTTTATGTTTCGCTAAACAGTAAAAAAACTAATGTGCTTATAGGAAATGAAAATATTTTAATCTGTGGTGAAAAAAACATAAAAGAAAATATTTTTGGAATAAATTTTAATATTTCACCCGATTCATTTTTTCAAATTAATTTAGAGCAGACAAAAAAATTATATAATTTAGCTCTCTCTTATTTTGACAACATAAAAAATAAAAATATAATAGATTGTTATTCTGGAACTGGAACAATAGCTATGCTTGTTGCAAAATATGCAAAAAAAGTTCACGCAATCGAAGTTGTAAAATCTGCAGTGAGTGATGCTAAAAAAACTGCTGATGAAAATAATATTGAAAATATTAATTTTATAAATGGAAAAGTTGAAGATAAAATTTTAGAATTAGTAAAAAATGAAAAAATCGACGCTGTAATTTTTGATCCACCAAGAAAAGGGTTAGAGAAAAATATTATAGAAATTATCGATAAGGCAAATATAAAAGAAATTGTTTATATTTCTTGCAATCCATCAACTTTAGCAAGGGAT
>JAEWEF010000075.1 GCA_023389595.1 Fusobacteriota bacterium | reverse complement strand
CTAAATACTCTCTTAAAAGTTTTACCGAAGCAAAAAAAGTTATTATGAGCATGCTAATAAAACCTGTAAAACTTCCGGCTCCTATCAAACTTACGAGTACTGTTGCAAAAACAAGTGCAGGTATTGTCCTAAACGATGAAAAAAATAAATTTAAAATTTTTAATAAAATTTTATTTTTTATAACGTAATTTGTTAAAAAAGGTGTTACAAGTACAGCACAAAAAACGGCTATTATTGTTGAACTAAAGGCTATCAAAAATGTTTCAAAAACCTTGTACAAAACCACGCCGTAATCTGAAAAATCTATTCTTAACATGCTGTGAATTACACTTGAAAATCTTTTAAAACTATGAACATAGTCATAAAAAGATAAATTCATTTTCCAAAAAAATATAAAAATTAAAAGTATTACCAGAAAAAATCTGGCAATACTTTTAAATTTGTGAATTTTTATAAACTTGTCTAATGTCATCTTCAGTTACCCACTTGCTCTCTTTAAAAAATAGTATATTTCCATCTCTTATCGCAAGTATTCTATCAGAATATTTTTTTGCAATTTCAGTATTATGCAAATTTAAAATAATAGTTTTACCTTTTTTTATATTTATTTTTTTTAAAATTTCCATTATCTGAGTCGAATTTCTTTCATCCAAACTGCTTATGGGTTCGTCGCCGAGTATTAATTCTACATTTGGAGCGAGAGCTCTGGCTATAACCACTCTTTGTTTTTCTCCTCCAGATAAATATTTTGCTTTGGTGTAAGCAAGTTTGCTAAGACCAACTTTTTCAATGCAATATTCTGCTCTTTTATATTCATCTTTGGTAAAACGATTAAAAAGAATTTGAAAAAAATTTTTTTTATTTAAAAATGAAAGCAAAACATTTTCTATCACAGTCGTATTATCAATAATATTTAATTCTTGAAATATTAATGCCATTCTACTTTTTAAATTATTTTTTTCTTTTTCTTTTAGTTTTGTAATATCAATTCCATTAAATTTTATAGAGCCGCCATTTATTTCTTCAAGACCGTTTAGGCATCTAATAAGAGTGGATTTACCGGCTCCACTTTCACCAATTATCGAAATAAATTCTCCTTTTTTTACAGCAAAAGAAATATTTTTTAAAACTTCTTTGTTGCCATAATTTTTCACTAAATTATTTATTTCTATAATATTCCCCATAAAATTTTCTCCAAATTACAAAACTATTTTATTTTTTCCAAATCTATTCCCATTCTTTCCAATTTTGTTTCAACTGTTTTATAATTATTTATATCAGCTTCTTGGAAACCTTTTATGCCAAATAAATCGTAAAGTAAATTTTCACTTTCTTTTTCTGTGGTAACTTCCAAAAATGCTTTTTTAATTTTTTCTTTAGTATCGTTATCCAATTTTGAAGATACTGTTAGAGTAACACCTGGTATTAAATCGCTTTTTTCTAAAACTTTAGTTTTTGTATTCATATCAGGAAATTCTTTAGAAAATTTTCTGAAGATACTTTCGTATGTTCCTATTGCATCAACATCTCCATTTAGTAAAAGTTGTAATGCCTTATCGTGTCCTCCTGCAAATTGATATTGTATATCTTTTTCTAAATCTATATTATGATCATTTAATATTACGGCTGGAAAAATATACCCTGAAGTTGAAGATGGATCAACGAAGGCAATTTTTTTACCTTTCAAATCTTCAACAGTATTTATATTTTTATCACTTCTTGCAAGTATGATTGAGTAATAACCTGGAGCTCCGTCTTTATTTATAGATGTAAGCAAAGCTTCTGAGCCGTGTTTTTTATTTGCAAGTAGATAAGCAAAAGGTGGTATAAGTGCAAAATCGACTGACCCACTACCAAGAGCTTCAACAACACCTATGTAGTTTGTAGCTATAAAACCTTTCACTTCTTTATCTGTTTTTTGAGATAAAAGTTTGTAAAGAGGATCGACATCTTCTATCAATTTTTCTGCATTGCTAACAGGAACAAGTCCCATAGTTAATTCTTTTTTTGTTTTCTCTTTTTCACAAGAAACAACAGCTAATAAACATAAAATAACAAAACACAACTTCAAAAAAACTTTCTTCATAACGACCTCCCATTAAAATTATTTTCCAACACAAAAATTACTAAAAATATGATCAAGTAAATCTTCCGTTGTTATTTCTCCGGTTATCAGTGAAAGTGAATCGATGGCATCTTTTATATCTACTGCCATTAAATCCATTGGATAACCATCTCTAACTGTCGCAAAAATATTTTGTAATGCTTCGTAAGTATTTTCTAATGCGGCCTTGTGTCTTATGTTTGTCAAAATTATAGATTGCGAACTATCCTCTACATTTTCATCTATTATGTGTCTATAAATAATATTTTCCATATTTTCTATTCCAATATTATTCGTAGCTGAAATTTCTATCCATTTTTTTATTTTGTTAAATTTAGAAATATCGATTTGATTTCCAACATCTATCTTATTTATTATTCCTATAATATTTTCGTTTCCTATTTCATTATATACCTCTAAATCATAATTTTCAATTTCTTTTGAGCCATCTAAAACAAAAAGTATTAAATCTGCTTTTTTTAATAAATCTTTAGATTTATTTACACCTATGTTTTCAACTAAATCATCAGTATTTCTAATTCCTGCCGTATCAACTAAAACAAGAGGTATACCATTTATATTGATTACCTCTTCTATTATATCTCTTGTTGTTCCAGGAATTTGACTAACTATCGCCCTTTCTTCTCTCAAAAGAGCGTTAAGTATACTCGATTTTCCAACATTAGGTTTTCCTATAATTGCAGTTTTAATACCTTCTTTTATAATTTTTCCTTTTTTATAGGAATTTATTAAATTTTTAATGTCATCAGAAGATTTTTGTAATTGAAAAATTAAATTTTCTGGTATGGGATCATCTATTCCCTCTTCGGGATAATCTAAAACTACATTTATGTGAGCAGCTAAATCTAAAATAGATTTTTTAATTTCGATAATTTTTTCTCTTAAATCTCCCCTCAATTGATTTAGTGAAAGAGTTAGAGATTTTTCAGTTTTACCGTGTATCATATCCATGACAGCTTCGGCCTGAGTTAAATCTATTCTTCCGTTTAAAAATGCTCTTTTAGTAAATTCTCCCGATTCGGCAAGTCTTGCACCATTTTTTAAAACAAGTTCTAAAACTTGTTCAGTTATTAAAAAACCACCATGACAATTTATTTCAACTATATCTTCTTTTGTGTAAGTATTTGGTGCCTTCATAATATTTACCAAAACTTCATCGACAAGTTTATCATTGTCATAAAGATGTCCATAATTTATACTAAAATTTTTCAAACTTAAAACATCTTTACCACTTTTGCTTTTAAAAATTTTATTTACAATATTTAGAGCTTCGCTACCTGAAATTCTTACTATACCTATTCCACCTTCACCTCTTGGTGTAGAAATAGCAGCAATTGTATCTAATAGCATAACTCCTCCTAATATCTTTTTCTTTTAATAACTATATGTCTTTTCGGATCTTTTCCTTCACTGTAAGTATCAAGTTCAAAGTAGTCGTTTAATATTTCATGTATAATTTTTCTCTCTCTTGGTGGCATAGGATTAAGTCTTATAACCCTATTAGTTTTCATAGCTTTTTCAGCCATTTTTCTTGCTAATTCTCTAAGAGTATCATTTCTTTTTTCTTTAAAGTTTTCAACATCTACTTCAATTTTGTAGTCTTTTAACATAAATTTTAATAGATATTCAAAACTGTTCAGGGTTTTTCCCTGTTTACCAATTATTATGGCATTATCTTTTCCTATTAAATTTAAAATATAAGTTTTATCATTTTTATTTTTAATTTCTACATCCAAGTCAAGACCCATAAGTTCAAGTAAAGTCTTTGTTTTTGTTTTGATTTTTTCTACGTCGCCTTCGTTTTTAATTTCTACAATATTTTCTTTTTTAACTTCATCTTTTTCTTTGATTTTAATCGTTTCTTCTTTATTTTTAGATTTAGGTATTTCTTCCTTCAATCTGTTTTTATTCATTTCTTTTTTTTCAATTTTTTCTGCATGTTTTTTATCTGCTTCTCTATTTTTAGAAAAATCTTTTTTAGATTTTTCTATTTTTTCAACTTTTTCAGTTGCAGTTACTTGATACACGCCCATTTCTGTACCAAGAAGACCAAAAAACTTTTTTTTCGGTTTAACTTTTTCTATGACGTCAAAAACAAATTCCTTATCTTCCAATTCTAAGATTTTTTTCGCCCTTTTTATAGCTAATTCTCTGTCTAAGGCCTTTACCTCAACTTGTTGCATATTTTATTCTCCTTTTTTCATAATAAAATATTGTTGTATTATAGAAATAAAACTTGAAGCAAACCAATAAATTTGTAATCCAGCAGGAAGTTTATACGATATGAAAATCATAAGTATAGGCATCATATACATCATATTTTTCATTTGAGGATTATCTCCACTTCCCATCAATTTTTGTTGTAAATAAGTAACAACTCCGTTTAGTATAGGCAGTATATAGTAAGGATCTGGATGAGAAAGTTGCATCCATAAGAAATAAGAATCTTCAGGTATAATTCCACTTCTTAAAACTCCAAACAAAGCCCATAATATTGGAAGTTGAATTAGTATAGGCAAACATCCGCCAGCAGGATTAACTTTATTTTCTTTGTAAAGTTCCATAGTTTTTATATTTAACATCTGTTTATCATATTGATATTTTACTTTTAATTCTTCTAATTTAGGTTGTAATTTTTTCATTGCTTTCATTGACTTGTCTTGTTTTATTGTAAGAGGTAATAAAATTATTCTTACTAATAAAGTAACTATTAATATTGCAACTCCAAAATTTCCTACATATCCGTGTATTGTTCTGAATAGAACTTCAAAAAAGTTATAAAGAAATCTCATTAATCCTCCTAAGTTTTATATTATTTTCTAGTTTTTTTATTTTCGGGAACAGGATCGTATCCCCCTTCATGAAACGGATGACATTTTATTATTCTTTTAAATCCTAAATAACTCCCTTTTATTACACCGAATCTTTCTATACATTGGTAAGTGTAAACTGAACATGTTGGATAAAATCTACACTTATTTTTTCCCAAAATAGGAGATAGATATTTTTGATACGTTCTTATTAAGAATAATAAAATTTTTTTCATATTTATTCCTTATTTACAAGTTTAGCAATTTTAAAAACTCTATCAAGATCTTTTTCTACTTCTTGATATTTAATGTCTTTTTCTACTATTTTTTTAGCTACAAATATTATTTTATAAGAAGTTTTTATTTTATTTTCATTAAGTCTTGCATATTCTCTAAATAATCTTTTAATTCTATTTCTGGTAACCGCATTACCAACTTTTTTACTCGCAACGAATCCATAGCTATTTTTAAAATTTTCATCTAACTTTTTAAAAAAAATAAGAGAATATTTTCCGTAAGATTTTTTACCATTGTTATACACATCTTGAAATTCTCCATTTTTTTTAATAGTATTCATAAAATCTCCATTTTTTAGTTTTTAAAAAACCCAGTGTTTACTTACACCGGGTTTTTATGCTGATAATTTTTGTCTTCCTCTAATTCTTCTTCTTTTTAATACTTTTCTCCCGTTTTTAGTAGCCATTCTCGATCTAAATCCATGGTCTTTTTTTCTTTTTCTTTGATTAGGTTGGAATGTTCTTTTCAATTATTTCACCTCCAAAAAACTTCTTAAATTTGCCATAGAATTATATAATATTTTTATGTTTGTGTCAATATATTTTAATTTAGTAATTTTTTCATCTTTATTTTTTAAAGAAAATTTATGTTTATTATTTTTGTTGTTATACATTATAAAAATAAAGTTGTTT
>JAEWEF010000036.1 GCA_023389595.1 Fusobacteriota bacterium | reverse complement strand
TTAAAATATTTGGAACTGCAGGAAAATACGAAACTAATGCTCCTGGTATAAAAGATTGGAAGAATAATGCATTCGGTATAGCTTATCTACACGAAAAAGAAGGAGTTACTTTAGGAAATTCTAAAGGTTGGTATGCAGGTCTTGTAAATAATAACTTCTATTTCCAAGATATAGGAAAATCAACTGAAAAATCTCTACAAGCAAAACTTGGAATATTTAAATCAAAATCTTTCGACGACAACAATTATCTAAACTGGAATATTGCTGGAGATGTTTTTGTTGGAGTTAACAAGATGGATAGAAAATATCTTGTTGTTGACGATATATTCAATGCAAAATCAAATAATTATCTAACTTACGGAGCATCTATCAAAAATGAATTAACTAAAACAATAAGAGTTAATGAAAACTGGAGAGCGAAAGCTTATGGAAGATTAGATGTTGAATATGGAAGACACGGAAACATAAAAGAAGAACTTGGTGAAGTTAGATTAGATGTTGAATCTAAAGGATATTTCTCTGTAAAACCAGAACTTGGTGTAATGGCAGTTTACAACAAAAAATTCCATAATGGATTAGAATTTGAAGCGAAAGCAAAAGCTGCTTACACTAACGAACTTGGAATTTTAAATTCAGCACAAGAAAGAGCAAAAGTTGCTTACACTACTGCAGATTATTACAACTTAAATAAAGATAAAGAAAACAGACTTGGAACAGTTAAACTTGATCTAAATGTTGATTTAAACAACAGAGCTTGGGGAATAACAGGTAATGTTGGTTACGACGTAAGAGAAAAGAATTTAAGATTCGGAGCAGGTCTAAGAGTTATCTATTAATCAAAATAAAACGGTGTGATTTCACACCGTTTTTTATTTATATTTTTTTCGACATTTTTAAAAATAATAATGGAGTTTGAGGCAGCGCCTCAAGAAAATAAATAATAGCTAAAAATTTAATTTCTCATATTTTCGGGGGAACTTTCCCCCGTACCCCCAGTAAGAGGGTACACCCTCTTAACACCCTTTTTATGAAAATGTTGAGATTTCCTAAAGTATATAAGAAGAATTAACAATTATTTGGGATTGAAGGGCGAAGCCCTTTATCGCCCTCGCGAGATAGAGAGAAATAAAATTAACTATGTCTAAAAATCTTTTTGTTTTTATATTTATTTTTTCAATTGATTATACCTTTCATAAATTTAAAAAAATAAATACGGGGTTTTAAGGGGCGGCAGTCCCTTAACGGAGATTGAGGCAGAGCCTCAAGAAAATAATACCTACATACCATAAATACGTCATTTGAATTTTAAGGTTCTAATTTCAATTTTAAGGGGGTAGTTTTTAAAAAAGAGTAGTCTAGGTACCCCTTTTCAAAATTGGCTTTATTTTCTGTAACTAACATAAATAGGCAGTTTGAAGCACTATGAACAGAGTGTACCATTTAAGTAAAGCACCATTTTATAGTACTTTTATATTAATGGTCGACTTATATCCAAAATTTATTTTACTCTTTTTCGTGGAACCGATCCCACACCCAGCAAGATGGGGTTCTCTTGATACTCCTTTATCAAAAACAATAAAAATAAAGTCGGGGTTTTAAGGGGCGGAAGTCCCTTAACGGAGTTTGAGGCGGCACCTCAAAGACACAAAAGAATGCTACTCTGGGTTTGATTTTCTAAAATTTTTATCTTCATTTTCTAACAAAAATTCAATAAAAATTGAAAACACTCTACTTCGTGAAAAAGTTTTTTGGATTGAAGGGCGAAGCCCTTCATACCCGCCGGGTACGAGGCATAAAAAAATAATTTTTTTAAAATTTAAAATTAATTTTTTTAATTGGTGTTTCATTTTATTGTGATATAATTAAAATAAAATTTTTCAAGGAGTTAAGCATGATTTTAATTAAAAACGGTCGACTAATTAATCCTAAAACTAATCAAGACAAAATAACCGATATTTTAATTGGAGAAGGGAAAATATTAAAAATTGGTGAAATAAGTGATAGTAAAACACTTAAAAAATGTGAAAAAATTATAGATGCAACTAATAAAATTGTCGCTCCTGGTTTAATAGACGCACATGTGCATTTTCGTGATCCGGGATTCACTTATAAAGAAGATATAAAAACTGGAGCAATGTCAGCAGCTGTAGGGGGATTCACAACTGTTATTTGCATGGCAAATACAAATCCGCTTGTAGATAATTTAGAAACTCTAATTTATGTTAGAAGAAGAGCAAAGGAAACGAAAATTAACGTACTCAATACGGCTGCAATTTCTGTCGGTTTTAAGGGAGAAGTTTTAACCGATATGGAAACTTTAAAAAATAATGGAGCTGTTGGTTTTACAGATGACGGAATACCATTAAAAAATGCAAAAGTTGTTATGGAGGCTATGAAAAAAGCGAAAGAGTTAGATCTTCCTTTAAGTTTTCACGAAGAGGATCCAACATTGATTGAAAATGCAGGGATAAATGCGGGCGAAGTTGCAAAACATTTTTCTCTTGGTGGAGCTCCGAGAATTTCTGAAGATATTTTAGTTGCAAGAGATTGTTTGCTTGCTCTTGAAACTGGAGCGACAATAGACATACAACATTTAAGTAGTAAAAATTCTGTTCGAATAATTGCAGACGCAAAAAAAATGGGAGCAAAAATTTTTGCCGAAGTAACTCCTCAACATTTTTCACAGACGGAGGATGTAGTTTTAAAAATTGGAGCTTTGGGAAAAGTTAATCCACCTCTTCGAACTGAAGAAGATAGACTTTCACTGATAGATGGACTTAAAAATGATGTTATCGATTTAATAGTTACGGATCATGCTCCACATAGTAGAGAAGAAAAAAGCAGAGATTTAAAGTCGGCTCCAAGTGGTATGATAGGACTGGAAACTGCACTTGCAGTAAGCATAACTTTTTTAGTAAAAGAAAATCATCTAAGTTTGATTGATGTTCTTAGAAAAATGACGGTTAATCCAGCTAAACTTTACAAACTTGATGCCGGCAGTGTGGAAGTTGGGAAAAATGCTGACATAGTAATTTTTGATGAAAATGAAAAATGGACGGTAACAGATAATTTTTATTCTAAATCTAGTAATTCATCATTCATAGGATACGAACTTTATGGCAAAGTTAAATACACCATATGCAACGGAGAAATTGTTTACGAAAATATTTAAGGAGATGATTATTGTTGGCAAAAATATTGAGTAACGAAAAAATAAACAGAGATTTTTTTCTGATGAAAGTAGAACATAAAAATAACGCAAAACATGGTCAATTTTTTATGCTCAGATCTTGGGAACGTTTTCCGGTACTTTCAAGGCCGATAAGTATATTCGACAGAGATGAAGATTCTGTTTCATTCCTCTATAAAGTTGTTGGCAGTGGGACGGAACTTTTTTCAAAACTAAAAACTGGAGACGAAATCGTTTTAGACGGACCGCACGGCAATTTTTTTTCTGAAATGTCAGGGAACATAGCACTTGTTGGTGGCGGAGTTGGAATCGCTCCACTTTATCTTCTTGCAAAAAATTTAAAAAAGAATAGTGAAAATAAAATTTCAATCTTTTTAGGCTTTAGCGAAGAGGCAATATTGTCAGAGGAATACGAAAAAATTTCCGACGATATTAAAATTAATGTTGGCGGCTATATAACTGATGACGTAGATACGACTAAATACGATTACATAGTAACTTGTGGTCCAGAAATTATGATGAAAAAACTTTATGAAAAATACAAAAAAGAAAATTCTGCAGCAAAACTTTTCGTATCTTTAGAAAATCATATGGCTTGTGGCTTTGGAGTGTGTCTAGTTTGTAGCTGTAAAACTAAAAAAGGAAATAAAAGAGTGTGCGTTGACGGACCGATATTTTTAGCTGAGGAGGTTTTTGACTGTGAGTAGAAGCAAGGTGAATTTTGCCGGTATAGAATTTAAAAATCCAGTAGTTCTAGCTTCAGGAACTTGTGGTTTTGGAAAAGAATTAAACGAATACTTTAACATAGAAAAACTTGGTGGCATCTGTTCTAAAGGCTTAACTCTAAATTATCGTGCCGGCAATAACGGAATGAGAATTTTCGAAACTGCAAGCGGAATTATGAATAGCGTCGGACTGGAAAATCCTGGCGTGAAATCTTTCATAGAAACTGAAATTTCTCGTCTAAATAACTTAAATTTAGTTAACATTGTAAACGTTGGTGGACATTCTATGGATGACTATTTACAAGCCGTTTCACTTTTAAACGATGTCGATATTGATATGCTTGAGTTAAATATTTCTTGCCCAAATGTTAAGGCTGGAGGGATGAATTTCGGAGTAAAATGTGACATTGCATCTCAAGTTGTCAAAGAAGTTAGAAAAATTTGTAAGCATAAATTGATGATTAAGCTTTCTCCGAACGCAGAAAATATTGTCGATATTGCAAAAGTTTGCGAAGACGAGGGGGCGGATGCAATTTCTCTAGTAAATACTTTTTTGGCAATGGCTGTCGATATAAAAAATAGAAAGGCAGTTTTTGAAAACGTTTATGCTGGACTGTCGGGTCCGGCTATAAAACCTATAGCTTTGAGAATGGCACATCAGGTTGCAAAAAATGTGAATATTCCAATTATGGCAATGGGTGGAATAAGTTCTTGGCAGGACGCAATAGAATACATTATGGTTGGAGCTAGCTGTGTACAAGTTGGAACTGCAACTTTTATGAAACCGGATATAGCTCTCGATATAATAAATGGTATAGAAAAATATCTTGAAGATAATGACATAAAGCATATTTCAGAAATCAGAGGAATAATATAAAATTAAAAAATGTGTGAAATTTTTCACACATTTTTATTTTCAAAAATTGAAAACACCCTGCTTCGTGAAAAAGTTTTTGGGATTGAAGGGCGAAGCCCTTCGCCTCCCTAGCGAAATAGAGAGAAATAAAATTAACTATGTCTAAAAATCTTTTTGTTTTTATATTTATTTTTTTAATTGATTATACATTTCATAAATTTAAAAAAATAAAGTTGGGGTAACGGAGTTTGAGGCAGTGCCTCAAGAAAATAAATAATAGTTAAAAATTTAATTTCTCATATTTTCGGGGGGAACTTTCCCCCGTACTCCCAGTAAGAGGGTACACCCTCTTAACACCCTTTTTATGAAAAAATAAAATTCAATCACAATATTTTTTAAATTTTTACTCTTTAATTTTTATAATTGTGTTTATCTTTCATAATAAAAATAGTGACAGATTTTTAAGGCGATGCCTCAATAAATAAGTTTTTGGGATTGAAGGGCGAAGCCCTTCATACCCGCCGGGTACGAGGCAGAAATAAAAAAATTCAACTAAATTTAATTTTATTTTCCAAAAATTTTTATAAAAATAACTCAACAAAAATTGAAAACACACTGTTTGATTTTCTAAAATTTTTCTCTTCATTTTTTAACAAAAATTCGATAAAAATTGAAAATCAAAAAAATTTGACAAATAGAAAAGGTACGAGTGGAAGAGCAGAGCTCTTTCTCGCCCTCGCGATATAGAGAAAAAGATAAAACTTTTCAAAAATAAAAAAAATAAAAAAAATAAAAAAAATTTGACAAATAAAAAAATTGTAGTATTATATGATTATGAATTAGCACTCTAAATAGACGAGTGCTAACAATAAAAAAGATGAGAGGAGTTAATATGTCTATAAGTGATAGAGAAAAATTAGTACTTAACGCTATAATTGACTACTATTTAACTGTCGGCGAAACTATCGGTTCTAGAACATTGGTAAAAAAATACGGTATCGAACTCTCATCGGCTACAATAAGAAATGTTATGTCAGATTTAGAAGATATGGGATTTATAGAAAAAACACACACATCTTCAGGGAGAATTCCAACGGATATGGGATATAAATATTATCTGGACGAACTTCTTGAAATAGAAAGACTTACCTATGAAGAAAAAAGAAATATAGATAATATTTACAATATCAGAATGGGTGAAATAGAAAATGTTTTGAAAAAAACTACCAATCTTCTATCAAAACTAACAAATTATACAAGCATAGCTCTTGAACCTAGAAAATCGAATGACAGAATAGAAAGAGTAGAGCTTGTGCACATAGATGACTACATGGTTCTGCTAATAATAGTCATGGACGACAGAAGTATAAAAACAAAAAAAATAAATATGACTTATCCTATAAATAAAAAAGAACTTATGCGTAAAGCTGATGAAATTAATAGAAGAGTTCAAAAACATGAAGTTGATATTTATGAAATAGAAAAAATGATTATAGGGGACGAAGATATACTGAACGAAGATGATGAAGACGATATCGATAAGTACTTTATAAATAATATATCGAGTATACTTAAAAATACTAATTCTCAAGATATTTACGAAGTATTAGAATTTTTTAACGAAAAAAAAGAAACGAAACATCTTTTCGAAAAATTATTACAACAAAAAATTGACGAAGATAGACATGTGAATATAATTTTTGGAGATGAACTTGGTATAAAAGAATTGGAAGATTTTAGTTTTGTTTACTCCGTTTACAACATAGGAGATTCAAAAGGAATAATAGGAATAATAGGGCCTAAACGTATGCAATATTCTAAAACGGTTGGTCTTATAGAACATATATCAAACGAATTAAACAATGCAATAGAACAGTTTATAAAAAAACACGATGAATAAGGAGATATGATGAGCAAAAAAAATATGGACGAAAAAGAAAAAGATGTAAATCTTGAAGAAGAAAAAACTGAACAAAATTTAGAAGAAAAAGAAACGGAAAAAAATGAAAATACGGAAGAAAAAAACGAGGAAGTTACTGAAGAAAGTTTTGAAGAAAAAATAGGAATATTGCAAGCTGAAATAGAAACTCTAAAGCAAGATTATTTAAGAAAACAAGCAGAGTTTCAAAACTATACTAAAAGAAAAGAAAAAGAATACGACGAGCTTAAAAAATTCGCTTCAGAAAAAATAGTTATGCAACTTATACCTGAGATAGACAACCTAGAAAGAGCTATAACTGCTGCGTTAGACAGCAAAGATTTTGATGGGTTAAACAAGGGTGTTGAAATAATTTTAAATCATTTAAAAGACATCTTAAAGGTGGAAGGAGTTGAAGAAATAAAAGCCGAAGGTGAGGTTGATCCATACTATCATCACGCGGTTGGTGTTGAAGAAAGTGAAGAACATAAGGATAACGAAATTGTAAAAGTTTTACAAAAAGGTTATGTGATGAAGGGCAAGGTCATAAGACCTGCTATGGTAACTGTGTGTAAAAAATAATTTTTTAAAATATAACGAAGGTAAAAATAATATATTTTTCGTAAATTAAGGAGGAAATATAATGTCAAAAATAATAGGAATAGACTTAGGAACAACAAATTCATGTGTATCAGTAATGGAAGGTGGAGCAGCAACAATAATCACTAACTCTGAAGGAGCAAGAACAACTCCATCAGTTGTAAATATCAAAGATAATGGTGAAACAGTAGTTGGAGAAATTGCAAAAAGACAAGCTATAACTAACCCTACTTCAACAGTTAGCTCAATCAAAACTCACATGGGTTCAGATTATAAAGTGGAAATTTTTGGTAAAAAATATACACCACAAGAAATTTCTGCAAAAATTTTACAAAAATTAAAAAAAGATGCTGAAGCGTATTTAGGAGAAGAAGTTAAAGAAGCAGTTATCACAGTACCAGCTTACTTTACTGATTCTCAAAGACAAGCTACTAAAGATGCTGGTACTATTGCAGGATTAGAAGTAAAAAGAATAATTAATGAACCAACAGCTGCAGCTCTTGCTTATGGACTAGAAAAACAAAAAGAAGAAAAAGTTTTAGTTTTCGACTTAGGAGGAGGAACATTTGACGTTTCTGTTCTTGAAATAACTGACGGAGTTATAGAAGTTATATCTACTGCAGGAAATAACCACTTAGGTGGAGACGATTTCGATAACGAAATTATTAAATGGTTAGTAGCTGAATTTAAAAAAGAAAATGGTATAGATTTATCAAATGATAAAATGGCTTATCAAAGATTAAAAGATGCGGCTGAAAAAGCTAAAAAAGAACTTTCTACTATCATGGAAGCTTCTATATCTTTACCATTTATAACTATGGATGCAAATGGACCTAAACACTTAGAAATGAAACTTACAAGAGCAAAATTTAACGATTTAACAAAACATTTAGTTGAAGCAACTCAAGAGCCAACTAAAACTGCTCTTGCGGATGCAAAATTATCTCCTAGCGATATAAATGAAATTTTACTTGTTGGAGGATCTACAAGAATTCCTGCTGTTCAAGAATGGGTAGAAAATTTCTTCGGTAAAAAACCTAATAAAGGAATTAACCCTGACGAAGTTGTTGCAGCTGGAGCAGCTATACAAGGTGGAGTATTGATGGGAGATGTAAAAGATATATTACTACTTGACGTAACTCCTTTATCACTTGGAATAGAAACTCTTGGTGGAGTTTTCACAAAAATGATAGAAAAAAATACTACTATCCCTGTTAAAAAATCTCAAGTTTATTCAACAGCAGTTGATAATCAACCAGCAGTTACTATAAATGTTTTACAAGGAGAAAGAAGTAGAGCGGCAGATAACCACAAACTTGGAGAATTTAGTTTGGAAGGAATACCTGCAGCACCAAGAGGAGTTCCTCAAATAGAAGTTACATTTGACATAGATACAAATGGAATAGTTCACGTTTCTGCAAAAGATTTAGGAACAGGAAAAGAAAATACTGTAACTATTTCTGGATCTACAAACTTATCTAAAGAAGAAATCGAAAGAATGAAAAAAGAAGCTGAAGCTAATGCTGAAGAAGATAAAAAATTCCAAGAATTAGTTGAATCAAGAAATAGAGCAGATATGCTTATATCTGCAACAGAAAAATCTTTAAAAGAAAATTCTGATAAAGTTTCTGATGAAGACAAAACAAAAATAGAAGCAGCTATAGAAGAACTTAAAAAAGTTAAGGACGGAGAAGATAAGGCTGCAATAGATAAGGCTATGGAAGAATTATCAAACGCTGCACATAAGTTTGCAGAAGAATTATACAAAGAAGCTCAAGCTAAAGCTCAAGCACAACAATCAGGGGCAGATACAAACAACGATAAAAAAGATGACAATATAGAAGATGCTGAAGTTGTAGACTAATAATAAATAAAATATTAGGGAGTTTAAAAACTCCCTAATATTTAAATTTTTTATGGGAGACACTATGTATAAATCGTATATAAATTTAAAAAAATTTGGTATTATAGAGATTGTTGAAAAAACTTTAGGAAAGGGCATAAGTGAAATAAATATTTTAGAAAAAGAATCTGACGAATATTTTCAAGAAAGTGAAAATACGAAAGAATGTAAAAATCAACTTTTAAAATATTTTGATGGAAAATTAAAATCATTTAATCTTAAATTGGATATTGTAGGAACTGATTTTCAGAAAAAAGTTTGGAATGTTTTGAGCGATATAAAATATGGAGAAACCATAAGCTATCAAGAAGAGGCTATCAGATGTTTAAGTCCTAAGTCTGCAAGGGCAGTGGGGAATGCAAACGCTAAAAATAAGATACCTTTAATTATACCGTGTCATAGAGTGATAAGAAAAAACGGAGATTTTGGAGGCTATGCACTCGGTAAAAATTTAAAAAAATTTTTATTGGAATTAGAAAAACAAAATTCTTAAAATATCAGATTTAATATTAAATTTTTGAGGAGATAAAATGGCAAAAAAGAGAGATTACTACGAAGTACTTGGTCTTGAAAAAAACGCAAGTGAAAACGATATTAAAAAGGCATATAGAAAAGCTGCAATGAAATATCATCCCGATAAGTTAGCAAAAGCAAGCGAAGCGGAGAAAAAAGAAGCAGAAGAAAAGTTTAAAGAAATAAATGAGGCTTATCAAGTTTTATCAGAACCTGAATCAAGAAAAAAATATGATAAATTTGGTCACGCAGCATTTGAAAATGCAGGTTACGGTTCTGGAGGATTCGGAGCTGGAGGATTTAATTTCAGCGACATATTCGGAGACGGATTCGGATTCGAAGATATATTCAGCAACTTTGCCGGAGGAGGCAGAAGAAGAACATATGTCGAACCGGGAGATGATTTAAGATACACACTAGAAATTACACTTGAAGAGGCCGCTGAAGGTGTTGAAAAAACAATAAAATATAAAAGAACGGGAAAATGTGATCACTGTGATGGAAGTGGTGCAGAACCGGGACACAACTTAAAAGAATGTCCAACTTGTCACGGAAGTGGAAGTGTAGTTTCAGAACAGAGAACAATTTTAGGAGTGATGAGAACACAAACAGTTTGTCCAGATTGTCACGGTAAAGGTAAAATTCCTGAAAAGAAATGTAGCAAATGTCATGGTAGTGGAACTAAGAGAGAAACTGTTGAAAAAACTGTTAAGGTTCCTGCTGGAATTTCTTCTGGTCAAAAAATTAGACTTTCAGGTATGGGAGAAGCAAGTCATAATGGAGGGCCTAACGGAGATTTATATGTTGCAATAGTTATCAAAAAACACAGCATTTTTGAAAGAGAGGGAGACAACCTTTATTGTGAAGTACCTATTTCTTATGCGACTGCAGTTTTAGGTGGAGAAATAGAAGTGCCTACACTTAAAGGAAAGAAAACTATAAATATTCCTGCTGGAACAGAAAGTGGGAAAATGTTTAGGGTAGCAAAAGAAGGTATAAAATCTTTAAGAGGAAATTCTCGTGGAGATATAATAGTTACTGTAAACATAGAAACTCCTAAAAATCTAACTGAAAAACAAAAAGAATTATTAAGAAAATTTGAAGATAGTTTGGAAGAGAAAAACTACGCAAAGAAAAAATCATTTTTCGAAAAAATAAAAGAACTTTTTGAAGACTAATGTTAAAGCTGTATCAATTTTGATGCAGCTTTTTTATTCTAAAATTATCTTTTTATAAAAAAATAAACTTTTTTAACTTTTGGAAAGTCTAAATGTTGAAAGTGAGTAAAAACAGTACTTAACTTTCGTAAACTAATATCTATATATATAAGATATTTAAAATCATTTTTCTCTCCCCCAAAAAAAGAGAAAGCTGCCCCTTTAAAAAAGAGGGGCTTTTCTTATATTAATTTTAAAAAAACCTTGAAACGCCATATTTATGGGATTTATAATATGGGCCTCTAATTTCAATTTTAAGACCTCCTTTTTTATATAGACATAGTTTAGTACCCATTTTCTCAAATGCCAATTATTATTAAAATAACCTAAAATTCGAATTTCAACATCTTTAGAACACATTGTGCAATTTAAGCCAAAAGGTGTTTTTATAGCCTTTTGATTGTGTTTGACATTGTGTATATCTTAATTAGCTTAAAAGATACTTTTATATTTATACGATTATCTCATTTTTAGAATTTCAAAATTTTATTAATTATCAATAATTTTAAAGCTAATAAAAATATTTAAAATAATACTTGACAAAATTAGTAGACTAATATAGAATGGATTTGTAATAGTTATAAATTAACTGTTAATACAATATTTTGTATTAAAGTTAAGAGTATTAAGAAGTTAAATTATATTAAACTAAATTTTTAGGAAACAATTCAAAGGAAACGAATAAAAATATTTAAGGAGGTACATTATTATGTCATTAATCGGAAAAAAAGTATCAGAATTTAAAGTTCAAGCTTACCAAGATGGTGGGTTTAAAGAAGTAACAGATAAAGATTTATTAGGGAAATGGTCAGTTTTTGTTTTCTATCCAGCAGACTTCACTTTCGTATGTCCTACTGAGTTAGAAGACTTAGCAAACCACTATGAAGAATTCAAAAAAGAAGGTTGTGAAGTATATTCAGTTTCTTGCGATACTCACTTCGTTCACAAAGCATGGCATGACCATTCAGAAAGAATCAAAAAAGTTCAATATCCTATGCTAGCTGATCCAACTGGAAAATTAGCAAGAGATTTTGAAGTTATGATAGAAGAAGAAGGACTTGCTTTAAGAGGAAGTTTCGTAATCGATCCTGAAGGAGTAATTAAAGCTTACGAAGTTCATGATAACGGAATCGGAAGAGAAGCTAAAGAATTATTAAGAAAACTTCAAGCTGCTAAATTCGTGGCTGAACACGGAGAAGTATGTCCAGCAAGTTGGCAACCTGGAAGCGACACTCTAAAACCTAGCATAGATCTAGTAGGAGCTCTATAATAAATACTAATGCACCACTAGTAGTGGTGCATTTTTTTCGTATAAAAAATAAAAACTAAAATAGATTGGAGGTTAAAATGGAAAAGATATATGACGTTGTTGTAATCGGTGGAGGACCAGCAGGACTTTCAGCCGGAATTTATTCTGGTAGAGCTAAACTTGATGTATTAGTTTTAGAAAAAGAAGATAATGGTGGACAAATAAGACTTACTAGCGAAGTTGTAAACTATCCAGGAATATTAGAAATTTCTGGGCCAGAATATATGGAACAAACAAGAAAACAAGCTTTAGGTTTTGGAGTAGAATTTGCAAAAGCTGAAGTTATAGATATGGACTTTACTGATAAAATAAAAGTAGTAAAAACAACAAACGGAGAATATAAAGCTCTAAGCGTTGTAATAGCGACTGGAGCTGCACCAAGAAAACTTGGATTTCCTGGAGAAACTGAATATACAGGAAGAGGAGTTGCTTACTGTGCAACTTGTGACGGAGAATTTTTTACAGGAATGGATATTTTCGTAATAGGAGCAGGATTTGCTGCTGCTGAAGAAGCTATGTTCCTTACTAAATATGGAAAATCTGTAACTGTAATAGCAAGAGAACCTGATTTCACTTGTGCAAAATCTATAGGAGATAAAGTAAAAGCTCATCCAAAAATTACTGTTAAATTCAATACAGAACTTATAGAACTTACAGGTGATATGAAACCAAGAGCTGCAAAATTTAAAAACAATGTTACTGGAGAAGTAACTGAATATAAAGCAAAAGATGGAGAAACTTTCGGAGTATTTGTATTTGTTGGATATGCTCCTGCAAGCCAAATATTTAAAGGGCACGTTGAAATAGATAACGGTGGATTCATTCCGACAGATGAAGAACTTATGACTAATGTTAAGGGTGTTTTCGCAGCTGGAGATATAAGACCAAAAAGACTTAGACAAATAGTAACTGCTGTTTCTGATGGAGCTATAGCAGCTACTAGTATAGAAAAATACGCTCACGACTTAAGAGAAGAATTAGGTCTTAAAAAAGAAGAAAAAGAAACAAAATCTACAACTTCTGTTGCTGAAGAAGATAAGCATTTCTTAGACGACGGATTAAAAGCTCAACTTGCTGATGTTGTTGCAAGATTTGAAAATCCAATAGAACTTGTTGTGATAAAAGATCCTTCTAATGAAGAATCAGAAAAAATGGAAAATTCTGCTAAGGAAATTGCTGAAGTTTCTGAAAAATTAAAATTCTCTTCTTACAACGTTGGAGAAAATAAGGAGTTGGAAGAAAAAATTAATGCGGAAAGATTCCCTACTATAGCTATACTAGATAAGGATGGAAATTTTTCTAACTTAAAATACTCAAGTGTACCTGGCGGTCACGAATTAAATTCTTTCATTTTAGGAATGTATAATGTTGCTGGACCGGGTCAAAAAGTTTCTGAGGAATCACTTGCAGAAATTAATAAAATAGATAGACCGGTTAAGATAAAAGTTGGAATTTCTTTGAATTGTACTAAATGTCCTAAGACTGTTCAATCAGCACAAAGAATTGCAACTCTTAACAAAAATGTTGAAATGGAAATGATAAATATATTTACGTTCCAAGATTTCAAAAACAAGCATGACATTATGAGTGTACCTGCAGTTGTAATTAATGACGAACATATTTTCTTCGGAGAAAAAAATATTGAAGATATGTTAGATGTAATAAATAAATCAAAATAGGCGGAGTTAATATGATAGGTAAAGAACTAAAAGATTTTGGAGCTGTTCATAAATCGGAACATGCTAGTATAGTGCATTTAGAACTTAAAAAAGATGCAACGATTCCTTCACATAATCATGAAGGAAGAGAAATATTTTTTGTTGTGGTGAAGGGTGTTGTTGAAGTTTACTTAAACGCTGAGGAAACTCATGTGGCAGAACCTGGCAAAATTATTTCTTTTGATGGCAAAAATTTCATATCTGCTAAAGCTTTAGAAGATAGTGAAATATTTGTATTTTTGGTAAAATAATAGCAAATGAACTAAACATATTATTTTTTTATTTAATAATCCTCTTACAATATAGATAAAAAAACTTATACAAATTCTAAATGAGTAAAAAATAGAGTGGAATGCCACTCTATTTTTTTTATGAAATTATAAATGTTGATTTTTTTAATAATTTATCATTGCAAATATTCTTTTTTAAATATATAATGTATGTATCAATAGTTTGATTTTTTAATTAATTTTTAAAATCATTTTATTAATTAAAGGAGGAAAAAAAATGGCAAAAATAGTTGAATGTGTACCTAATTTTAGTGAAGGAAAAGATTTAGCAAAAATTGAAAAAATTGTAGCACCTTATAAAAATAATCCGGCGATAGAACTTATAAGTGTTGAGCCTGACGCTGATTATAACAGAACTGTTGTTACTGTTATGGGAGATCCTGATGCAGTTAAAAAAGCAGTTATAGAATCAATAGGAATAGCTACAGAAGTTATAGATATGAATCACCACAAAGGAGAACACAAGAGAATGGGAGCAACAGATGTTGTGCCATTTTTACCAATAAAAGACATGACAGTTGCCGATTGTGATGAAATTTCTAGAGAGGTTGGAAAAGCTGTTTGGGAACAATTTAAAGTACCTGTATTCTTATACGAACACACTGCAACTGCTCCTAACAGAGAATCTCTACCTAATATCAGAAAAGGTGAATATGAAGGTATGGCGGAAAAATTAAAATTAGAAGAATGGAAGCCAGATTTTGGAGAAAGAGCTCCTCACCCTACTGCTGGAGTTACTGCAATAGGATGTAGAATGCCTCTTGTTGCTTTCAATATAAACCTTGATACTGACAACGTAGAAATAGCAAATAAAATTTCAAAAGCAATCAGATTTTCTAGTGGCGGATACAGACACATACAAGCTGGACCTGCTGAAATAAAAGAAAAAGGTATAGTTCAAGTTACTATGAATATAAAAGATTACAAGAAAAATCCTATATACAGAGTTTTCGAAACTGTAAGAATGGAAGCTAAAAGATACGGAGTTAACGTACTTGGAAGTGAAATAATAGGAGCCGTTCCTATGGAAGCTCTTGTTGAATCTCTTGAATATTATTTAGGACTTGAAGGTTTCGATATGTCTAAAGTATTGGAAACAAAATTAATTAAATAGTAAAAAAATAGGAGATGATATATGCTTATAGATAAAATTATTTATAATATAGGCCAATTATTTACTGGTAAAGAACTAGATAATTCAAAAAAAATGGATAATGTTGAAGTTCTAGAAAATGCTTATATAGCTATAAGCGAAGATAAAATTGCAGCTGTTGGAACTGGCGACATACCAAAAGAATATCTAATTCCTGGAGTAGAAATGATAAATGCTAATGGCAAACTTGTCAGTCCAGGTTTTGTAGATTCTCATACTCATTTGGTACATGGCGGATCAAGAGAAAATGAATTTGCAATGAAAATAGAGGGTGTTCCATATCTTGAAATTCTTGCTCAAGGTGGAGGAATACTTAGTACATTAAAAGCTACTAGAGAAGCTACTTTAGAAGAACTTATAGAAAAAACAAAACTTAGTCTTAATTATATGCTTGAATTAGGAGTTACAACTGTTGAAGCGAAAAGTGGATACGGGCTTAATTTAGAACACGAATTAAAACAGCTTGAGGCTACAAAAATTTTAAACCACGTGCAACCTGTAACTCTTGTGTCAACTTTTATGGCTGCACACGCAACTCCACCTGAATATAAAAATGATAAAGAAGGATACGTGCAAGAAGTTATAAAAATGTTGCCCGTTATAAAAGAAAGAAATCTTGCAGAATTTTGTGATATTTTCTGTGAAGAAGGAGTTTTTTCTGTAGAAGAAAGCAGAAGAATATTAACTGCTGCAAAAGAATTAGGATTTAAGTTAAAAATTCATGCAGATGAAATAGTTTCTTTAGGGGGAGTTAATCTTGCCGGAGAACTTGGAGCAGTTACGGCAGAACATCTTATGAAAATAACTGAAGAAGGTATGGATGCTATGAAAAAAGGAAATGTAATAGCAGATCTATTACCTGCAACTTCTTTTAATTTGAGAGAAGAATACGCTCCTGCTAGAAGAATGATAGAAAAAGGAATAGAAATTGCACTATCAACAGATTACAATCCTGGTTCTTGTCCATCAGAAAATTTACAATTCGTTATGCATTTGGCTGCAGCACATATGAAGCTTACTCCTAAAGAAGTTTTTAAGGCTGTAACTATAAATGGAGCTAAGGCTGTAAATAGAGAAAAAGAAATAGGATCCATAGAAGTTGGTAAAAAAGCGGATATAGCTATATTTAATGCAAAAGATATGAATTATTTCTTGTATCATTTTGGTGTAAATCACACTGATAGAGTATTTAAAAATGGTAAATTAGTTTACCAAAGAAAATTTTAAAAATACGGAGGATAAAATGAAACTTTTTGATATGAAATTAGAAGAATTTTTAAACGAAGTAGATTCTTCTTCGCCAGCACCTGGAGGAGGGTCTGTTTCTGCTCTTGCATCTTCTCTTGGAGTTAGTCTTGCAAGAATGGTATGCCACCTTAGTTTTGGAAAGAAAAAATACGAGGCTAACGGTGATGATGTAAAAGCAAAATTCAACGAACATTTCGAAAAATTATTAGGAATGAAAAATGAACTAAATGCTCTTATAGATAGAGATTCTGAAGCTTATAATACAGTTATGGCTGCTTACAAATTACCTAAAGAAACTGACGAAGAAAAAAAAGTTAGATCTGAAGAAATTCAAAAAGCATTAAAAACTGCTATACAAACTCCTTATGAAATAGTTGTTCTATCTGGAAAAGCAATGGAACTTTTAGCACACATTTTAGAATATGGGAATCAAAATGCTGCAACAGATATAGGAGTTGGAGCTATGCTACTTATGACTGGACTTGAAGGTGGAATATTAAATGTTAAAGTAAATCTATCTTCTATTACAGATACAGAATATGTAGAAAGAATAAACAAAGAAATAGCAGAAATAAAAGAAAAAGCTTCTGTTCAAAAAGATGAAATTTTAAAGAAAGTAAATTCAGTAATTTAAATTTAAACTAAATTGAAAAGTCCGAGTTATACTCGGACTTTTTTAATAATTTATGTATCTGTTCAGAGAATATGTTCCATTTGTAACATCAAAAACTTCCATAAAAGGAGTTCCGTTAATTTCCAAACATCTCTGTATAAACTTTATTTCTATTTCAAATAGTCTTTCATTTTCAGAAATTGAATATCTTGCAAAATCTTTCGTAAAATATTTTTTGTAAAGTTCTGTAAAATTTTGATTTTCTAAAGGACTTCCAATCTCTTTACATTCTCCGTCTATTTGTATGTTTTCAATACAGAGAGATACGTTTTTGTTTCTTTTCATCTGTTCGTATTTTCTCGAATGGCTATTCGTCTGTACGTATATTTTTTTATTAAATATGATAGCGTTTACCATTCTTGAAGTTACCTTGTCGTTAAGAGAGGTAGCAAGAACAACTTTTTTGCTTTCTCCCATTTCTTCCCAAAATTTTTCGTAGGCATTTTTAAATAACATAAATCCTCCACTTAAAAATAAATTTTAACATCTTCAGTTGCATAAATTTCTGCGTATTTTTCTAAATTATTTAGTATTTCTATTTTTAGATCTGACGGAGTAAATTTATTTATACATACACGCTTATCATCTGGCTGTGTATGATTAAAAATTAAAATATTTTCCGGTATTACATAGCTATCAATTATTTTTTCAAAATCATTAATTTCTATATCTTTATTAGATATTACTAAAATATTTTCCGATTTTATTTCAGATATTTTTGAAAAATCTGTCGGATTTATAAAAATGTAGAAATCATAATCTTCAGTAGGAAATTCACTAGCACAAGAGATAAAAATTTTTTTATTCGTGTACTCACAGTAAATTTTGACAGTATCTATCAAAGTGCTAACTCCTCTACCATATTCCATTACAGCAACGGTTTTTTTATGATTCTTAAAAATGTTTGCCAAAACTTTTGACTGAATACTATTATAATTAAAATTTCCTATTAAGTGTTTTTTAATATCTCGAAAAATTAAATTATCTTTAATCGCCGTCGACTTAAATTTTCTATCTCTGTCTATTTCCAAAATTAAAATATTATTTTCGTCATTATGTATTACATCTTTTAAATTTACTTTAAAATTATAGCCGAATTTTTTATTCAGCAATTGTAATAGATTTGACGTTTGGGTGTCTAAGGTATCTATTACGAATCTATTTCTAATCAAATACGCTTTATCTTCTTCAAAATTTAAACGAAGAGGATTATCTACGTCGTGTCTTTTTGTGTAACATACAGTTTCGAAAGGAAGTTTAAAATCTTTTCCAAATTTGTTTGGAGTATCAAAGATATCTGTATTATCAGAAGACGGTTTGACATCTTCTATGCTAATTTTATAATAATATTTACCTTTGAATGTGTCTATGTTTAATTTAAAGGCGATATCTATAAATTTATTTTTTGCAATTAAATCGTAGTAATCTCCGCCGTTAAAAAATATGGAATTTTTGAATACATAATTGTCTTTAACTATATCCATAATTATATGTTCGTAAGAATTTTTAGTATATCGTAAATTTTGTACGTTACATTTTAGCATTGCAAATATTGGAGTATGATTGTGAGAACCAAATGGTTCCAACAATTCTAAATCCTTTAAAAAAGAATAGCAAATTTTGTATGGAGGCAAAATTTCTTCTATTTCTATATTTTTCACGAAATAAGGTTGTTTTATCATTTCACAAACTCTGTCGTAAAATTCTTCTATATGCTCTATCTTAATCGTAAAACCTGCAGCTCCAGAATGTCCTCCATATTTTACTAAAATATCTGAACATTCAGCTAAAACTTTGGCTATATTTACATCCGGTACAGATCTACAAGATGCAGTTGCCGTCCCATCTTTTTCGTTTATTTCCATTATTATTGTCGGCTTAAAATATTTGTCCAAAATTTTTGATGCGACTATACCTATTACCCCGTGATGAAATTCTTTATCTGCAACGAGTATTACACTTTTTTTGTATAATTTTTCTCTATTAATTTTTTTTATGCACATTTCGTAAATATTTTTTTGGATAGCCTTTCTATTAATGTTATTTGTCATTAATTTTTCGATGATGGAAAGGCATTGGTATGGATCCTCTTCTATAAAAAGACTTACAGCCTGTTTTGCATCTTCTAGTCTACCCGCAGCATTAAATATTGGTGCGATTACATAACCTATGTCGTAGGAAGTATATTTTCGTACAAGATAGTTTTCACCAAAAACTTTAAAAAGTAAATGCTTGATTCCTATCCATTTAGTTTCGTTAAAAATTTGCAAACCTTTTTGTACAAATTTTCTGTTGTCGTGAACGAGAGGAACAACATCTGCAACGGTTCCTATTGCAACTATATCTAAAAATTTTTCGACATCCGACATTTTATTTTTTTTACTGAAAAGAGCAAGCACTAAAAAATATGCTGTACCAACTCCGGCAAGGTATTTAAATGAGTATTTGTTTTCTTCTCTTTTTGGATTGATAATTGCTAGAGCGTTTGGTA
>JAEWEF010000013.1 GCA_023389595.1 Fusobacteriota bacterium | reverse complement strand
TATCTATCCATTTAAGTAATACCGGTATTAATATCTTGTCTTTTTTTCCTATCTTTAACAAATCATTAATTGTTTTATAATCATATCCATATGTATTTACTTCTTTTATTAATTCATCATACATTTTATTCATACTACTCTCCTATTACTTCTATTGAGATATTCCTAGATGTTAAATTTAATATATTTGTTAAATTTTATTATTAAGAATATGTTTATTGGATATATGTTGACGATATTCTTCTGAATAAAAAATCTCCAATAATTTCAAATGATATACTCCAGTTATCACCTTCTTGCTTTATTAAATAACCTTCTAAAGTTTTTTGAACTTCAACTGGAGCATATGTCATAAACTCTCTATTTTTTATTTTAATCTCTCCCTTTATAATGGCAAATAGTTCGATACTAATCGTATTATAATTTTCCCCCCAAACACCGTATTTAGAAATTTCAATAGCAGGTTTACAATTTGTATGTATATGTATTACAATGCTATTCCAATAAATCTCAATATTTCCTATAAGCACTTCATTTAACATATTTTGAGAAATAAATTTATTAAAAAAAATATTTTCACGAATAGCCTTATATATATTCATAATTAGTATCTCCTCTATATTTTTATTTTTTAAAATTATAATGCCCATGTGTTTTATATAAATGACCATTTCTGATATTATTACTTGGTCTAATATTAAAATGTGGTTCGCCACCATTTTTTAATTTAGCTATACGATGTCCTAAACTATGTTCTTGTATAATAATTTCTTCTCCATTTTTATTAATGTAATAATAATTCCTAGTTTGTATTGGATTACCATTAGAGTCTAATACCCTTTTACCATTTTCTATTAAATCTTCATAAAATATTCTTTTAGGTTGTTGATTAATCGGTATCTCTGCATCTCTTTTAGCTTGCCTAAAAGCATCTCTTCGACTTTTTCCTTCATAATAGGTTTTTTTATCCTTATCTTTTTTAGGATCTTTATTACTAGAGTTATTATTGTTATTATTATCGCTATAATTATCAGTTGGTTGTTCTAAATTACTAGTTTTTTCAATGTAACTTGTATTATTTAGTAATTTATCCCATATGGCAGGAACTTTATCAGCTAATAATGCTCCCTGTTGTAACACTATTGGTCCATATTCTAAAATTACCGACTCAATAACTGGTGCTAATTCAAATGCCACATATCATATAGGAATTGCTATAGCTGGAGCAAAATATCTATTACTTCCGTAATCAATCTCTTCATCATCAATTAAAGGTAAATTTAGATTAGTCTTGCTTGTTGTTATATTAATTTCTGTATCTTTTGTTGTTTTGTTATCTTTATCTTCATTTTGATATGTATATCTGTTTGATTCATAAGTTATTAAATTTATTAGACTATCTGTATCTTTTACATCAATCTCATTTACATTTAATACTAAATTTCCATTTTTGTCTGTTCCTGCTACACCTTTAAAATTAGGACTATTTGTAAATTTAATACTTTTAAATTCTTTTCCTTTTACTTTTGATATACTATCAATTACATTTTTTACTATTAATGCATTTTCTTCGCTTGTATTATCTGAATTTAAAGTTTTTAGTTTTTCTTCTACTTCTTTTTTTAATACAGAATCAGTTCTTAAATTTAAATCACCTATTCTGTTCTTTATTTCTTTTGAAAAATCATTTCCGTTATTTATTGCGGTAATATATGCTTTAGGAGTTCCTATAACATTTTGAATATCATCTACTAATTTATCTCTATTTTCTTTATAAACTAAATCTGAATGTAAATCGTAAGCTTCGTTATTCAGCTTTGCGCTAACGTTTTCAATTTTTCCTTCTTTACTTATTGTAGCGCCTATTCCGTATCCATCTTTTGATATATTTAAACCAAAATTTGATGTTTGTATATTTCCACCAATATTTAAATTATGATTTTCATGTTCTTCTTTTCTTTTTTCTGTATCTATTTTTTTTGAATTTATTTTTATTTCATTAACATTTAATTCATTATCTGTATATATTATATCATTTGAGCTGTTTTTAGCATAATTAGCACTTATTCCCATATTAAGCGCTGTAGACATTAAATCATAAGATAAATTTAAACCTGTTGAGATTTCATTAGCAGTATTTTTACTACTATTTTCTCCTTGTTTTAAGTTAATTTCATTTGCTGTTATTTCTAATTTATCTGCTTCTATTTTTTGATTAGTTAATTCTACCTTATTTTTTGCATTTATTGATATATTATTAGAATAAATATTTCCTTTTTCGCTTTCAATAATTTCTGTTGAATTATTAGAAGTATTTCCTCCTATATTCAATCCAACACTTTCTCTTTTTTTATTTTTATTCTATGTCTGTTATCATCTTTTTTTCGAACATATATGAAGCTAAATAAATGAAAGGAGTATCACAGAATGCAACTAAAAATTTTATAACGTAAGTAGATATTAAGATAGATATTATAATATCGATAGGATACACTCCGTAAAAAGCTATAACTGTAAATATTAAAGTATCTATTAGTTGACTTGTCATTGTACTTAAGTTGTTTCTCATCCAAATATATTTTTTATTTACAAATTTATTTCTTATAAATTCATATGCAAACACATCATAATTTTGAGAAACCCAGTAAGCAGCCAGAGAAGCTAAAGATATTCTTGGCAATAGTTGAAATATACTTTTAACTCCGTTAAAAACTACAATAGATTCTTCTGTTTCAAGCGGAACGAAGTTAATAGCACACTGCATTATTATAGTTGTAGCTATAAGTGAAAAAAAACCAATTCTAACAGCTTTTTTAGCAGATTCTTTTCCATAATTTTCAGATAATATATCAGTTACTAAAAATCCTCCAGCATAAAGTATATTACCTAAAGTTGCATCCATACCAAAAAGTTTTACTAACATCACAACTTGAATATTTGCAAGTATTGTTGATATTGGAACCCATATGTATAAACCTATTTTTCCAAATTGTTTATACGCAAATATTATACACAAAAAATTTACAAGCATCATAATTATCCATATAATTTCATTTCTCACAATCAATTACCTCCGGTTAATCATTAATAATTTATTAAAAATTTTAAATATATTAGTCCTTAATAAACCGATAGATAAATTATATCTTTTATTTTAATGTTATTTATAGTAATATTTTGTTATAAATTTATAAAATTGCATTAAAAAAAGAGGATAGCCCTCCTCGATAAAAACTAGTTTTTTTAAGATGGTTTATCTAGGACATCTATTTTATTCCAGATAATAATATCATGTTTATTCTATCTTGTCCATGATTAAATTAAAAAATATCAAAAAAAATTTTTTTAAATACTTTTTTAGCATTTTTGTGTTATAATATAAAAATGATTATATATTTTGATTAATTTTAAAAATTATTTTGTGAGGAAAAATGGAAACTAACAAAACTGAAAAAAATATATACTTAAAATATATGGATAAAAAAAAACAAAGAGAAAAAATATTAAAATACAGAGCTGCCAGAAGAGAAAGTTATATGGTATACACAATTATTGTTCTTATGGCAATTGGAGCTTTTAATCTTTATAGTATAAATATGAGGTTATCAAGTATCACTCCAAAACTTATAGGATATTCTGTAACGACTAGTGTATCTCTCGTTTCGTTTGCTATATTTCTCAAAATAGATTATAGAAATTATAACAAAGAAAGTTTAAGAACTTTTATGGTTTTTTTCGGTTTAATATTTTTCTCTATAATGTCTTTGAATATCCCAATTTTCCCTAAAGTAAATGGAGGTAAGGGTTGGTTAACTCTCATAGGTGGGTTTAGAATACAAGTTACCGAAGTTTTTAAGTTAGCTTATATAATAATTTATGCAATATATTTTTCAAGAATAAAAGATAAAAATAAAAATATAAAATCTAATGAAGATTTAGATTTAAAAAAAACTGTAATAGGATCTTTTGTAGTATACGGAGTTTTTTCAATCGTTCTCGTTTTTGCAGTAAAAGACTTAGGTACAGCTATTCATTATGGAATGATAATGGCGTTCATAGTATTTATGTCAGATTTATCAGATACTATTATTTCTTACATTATTGCGTTAGCCGTAACTTTTACAACTGCTTTTACAACTCTTTATTATTTTTTTGGGAGTGGTTACAAACACGAAAGAGTTATAAGTTTCGTAAATGGACTGATAAAAAGTGAATACGACCAAGATAAAGGTTATCAAGTTTTACAATCTGTTATTGGATACGGAAGTGGAGGAATGATTGGTAAGGGTTACGGCAATGGAATACAAAAATATAGTTACCTACCTGAAATAGATACTGACTTTGCCATAGTAACTTTTGCTGAAGAACTAGGAATAGTTGGTATGATATTGATTTTATTCTTATATATGATGTTGTTTTTTCAAATAGCAGACGTAGCAAAAAGTTCAAAAGATTATTTTGGTAAATATTTAGCAATGGGTATAGCCGGATACATAATGACCCAAGTCATAATAAATATTTCCGTAACTTTAGGATTGCTTCCAGTATTTGGTATCCCTTTACCTTTTATAAGCTACGGTGGTTCATCTATGTTGACTCTTATGTCGTCTCTTGGTATCATATTTAATATAAACAGAGTTAATTCTGAATTGTAAGTGGAGAAATTAAATGAAAGAAATTATAGAAAAAATAAATTATTACACAAAAATAAGTAAAGAAAGAGAATTGTCTGAAGAAGAAAAAAAAGATAGAGAAAAATATAGAAAGCTTTATATAAATTTATTTAAAAAACAATTAAGAGGTCACTTAGATAATATTAAAATAGTGAATAATGAAGATATAAATTAGAGGGAGGAAAAATGAGCATCACTAAATTAAGAGATATTTTTAAAAACAAGGAAGACTTTATAGATAAAGAAGTTGAAATTTTTGGTTGGATCAGAAAATCTAGAGATCAGAAAAAATTTGGTTTTATAGAAGTAAATGATGGTTCTTTTTTTAATGGAATTCAAGTTGTATATAACGATAGTTTAGATAATTTTGATGAAATCAAAAGAGCTTCTATTTCATCAACTATTATCGTTAAGGGAAAAGTTTCTTTATCTGAAGGTGCTGGTCAAGAAATCGAAATAAAAGCGACTTCTATAAAAATGTATCAAAAAGCAGATTTAGATTATCCTTTACAAAACAAAAGACACACTTTTGAATTTCTTAGAACTTTACCTCATTTAAGACCAAGAACTAATACTTTCTCAGCAGTTTTTAGAGTTAGATCTGTTTTGGCTTATGCTATTCATAAATTTTTTCAAGAAAAAAACTTTGTGTATGTTCATACGCCAATAATAACATCATCTGATGCTGAAGGTGCAGGAGAAATGTTTAGAGTTACAACACTTGATTTAAACAAAATCCAAAAAGATTCTAATGGTAATATTGATTTTTCAAAAGATTTTTTTGGAAAATCTACTAATCTAACTGTAAGTGGTCAATTAAATGTTGAAACATACTGTGCTGCTTTTGGTAGTGTCTACACATTTGGTCCAACATTTAGAGCAGAAAATTCAAATACTGCTAGACACGCTTCTGAATTCTGGATGATAGAACCAGAAATAGCTTTTGCAGATCTTGAAGTAAATATGGACCTAGCGGAAGAAATGATAAAATATATAATAAAATTTGTAATGGATAACTGTAAAGAAGAAATGCAGTTTTTCAACAATTTTATAGAAAAAGGTCTGTTTGAGAAATTAAATAATGTTTTATCAAACGAATTCGCAAGAGTAACATATACAGAAGCAATAGAAATACTTGAAAAATCTAATAAAAAATTTGATTTTCCTGTAAAATGGGGAATAGATTTACAAAGTGAACACGAAAGATATTTAGCGGAAGAACATTTCAAAAAACCTGTTTTCGTTATAAATTATCCTAAAGAAATTAAGGCTTTCTACATGAAACTAAATGAAGATGGTAAAACAGTTAGAGCAATGGATCTTCTTGCTCCAGGTATAGGAGAAATTATAGGCGGTTCTCAAAGAGAAGATAACTTTGAAGTTTTACTACAAAAAATGAAAGATTGTGGTCTTGACGAAAACGATTATAAATTTTATCTTGACTTGAGAAAATATGGTAGTTTCCCTCATTCTGGATACGGTTTAGGATTTGAAAGAGTTATGATGTATATCACTGGAATGTCAAATATAAGAGACGTAATACCTTTTCCTAGAACTCCAAAAAATGCTGAGTTTTAATTATGATAATTCTAATATATCAAGGAATAAAATGGACAAATTTAAAATAAAAGAAGTAATAGTTGTTGAGGGTAAAAATGATATCTCTGCTGTAAAAGCAGCCGTTGAAGCTGAAGTTATTCAAGTTAATGGCCATTCAATAAAAAAAAGTGGTAATTTATCAAAATTGGAAAAAGCATACAATACTAATGGTTTGATTATTCTTACTGACCCTGATTTTGCTGGAGATAGTATAAGAAAATACATAAATAAGCATTTCCCTAAAGCTAAAAATGCTTATATAAGTAGAAGGTCAGCTACAAAAAATGGTGATGTTGGTATAGAAAATGCTACAAAAGAAGATATTTTATCCGCATTAAAAAAATATAAAACAAATAAATGTGCCAATGAAAATAAATTTGATAGCAATTTTATGTTAGAATATAAGCTGTCTGGATATAAAAATTCAAAGTTTTTAAGGCAGGAGATTGGAGATAAACTTGGTGTCGGATATTCTAACTCTAAGCAGTTTCTATCTAAATTAAATAAATATGGAATATCTATGGATGAATTTTTAGACGCATATAAAAATATAGTAAAGGAGGATTAGTATGTCTTGCAGTTCTTGTAATTCTTCATGCAACTGTTCTTCTAAGAAAAAAAATATAGAAAATAACATAAAAAATGTAATAGGTATAATGAGTGGAAAAGGTGGTGTTGGAAAATCAACTGTCACAGTACTGATTGCCAAAGAGCTTTCTAAGAGAGGGTATAAAGTTGGTATTATGGATGCAGATATAACTGGTCCTAGTATTCCAAGATTAATGGGATTAAGCAAGGAAAAAGCATACGGTACACCAGAAGAAATATTCCCAGTAGTTTCAGATGATAATATTAAAGTAATATCATTAAATTTACTTAATAGAAGTGAAGACGAACCTGTTATTTGGAGAGGTCCTATAGTTGGATCTGCCGTTGAACAATTCTGGAAAGATGTTGTTTGGGGAGACTTAGATTTTTTACTTATAGATATGCCTCCAGGAACAGGAGATGTTGCTTTAACTGTAATGCAATCTATCAAATTAACAGGAATAATTATGGTTTCCACTCCACAAGATATGGTATCTATGATAGTTGCCAAAGCCGTTAATATGGCTAAGAAAATGAATGTAAATATTCTAGGCATAATTCAAAATATGAGTTATATATTATGTCCTTGTTGTGACACCAAAATAGAAATGAATAGTAGTTATTCTAATGATTTTATGAAAGAAATGAATTTAGAATTATTAGAATCACTTCCAATGATGCAAGAAATTTCTCATTTAAGTAGAGGACTAATGGATAAAAAAATTGAAAATATTTTTTCTAATGCAGTTGAAAAAATTATAAATAAAATAAATTTATTGACAAAATAAATAAAAAATTATATAATTTTAAAACCATCAAGAGAGATTGAGGGACAGGCCCTGAGATATCTCAGCAACCTACTATTGTGTGGTGCTAATTCCTGATAAGATGGATTAAAACGATTTCTACCTTTCCATCTTAGGAAAGGTTTTTTTTTAGATTTTAAGGAGGTATAACGTGAATAAATATACTTATTTTACATCTGAATTTGTTTCTCCTGGTCATCCAGATAAAATTTGCGATCAAATTTCAGATGCAATATTGGATGCTTGCTTAGAAGAAGATAAAAATGCTAGAGTTGCATGCGAAGTTTTTTGTACTACAGGGCAAGTAATAGTTGGTGGAGAGATAACAACAACTACATATATAGATGTACAGGATATAGTTAGAAAAAAAATAGATGAGATAGGATATAAATCCGGAATGGGATTTGATTCTTCTTGTGGTGTTTTAAATTCTATACATTCACAATCTACGGATATAGCAATGGGTGTTGATACTGGTGGAGCTGGAGACCAGGGTATAATGTTTGGTGGTGCTGTGAATGAGACAGAAGAATTGATGCCTATGGCACTTGTTTTATCCAGAGAAATTTTATTTTTATTGACTGAATTGACAAGATCAAAAGAAATTGCTTGGGCAAGACCTGATGCAAAATCACAAGTCACTATAGCGTACGACGAAAATAATAAAATAAGTCATGTGGATACCATCGTTGTTTCTGTGCAACACGACGAAGATGTCTCTAATGAAACTATAAGAAAAACTATAATTGAAAGAGTAATAACTCCGGTTCTTAAAAAACGTAATCTTTATAACGAAAACATCAAATATCATATAAATCCTACAGGAAGGTTTGTAATAGGTGGACCTCATGGAGATACAGGACTAACTGGAAGAAAAATTATAGTTGACTCTTACGGAGGATATTTTAAACATGGAGGAGGAGCCTTTTCTGGAAAAGATCCTTCTAAAGTTGACAGATCAGCAGCCTACGCTGCTAGATGGGTTGCAAAAAATATAGTAGCTGCAAAAATTGCTGATAAATGTGAGATTCAATTATCGTATGCGATAGGAGTTCCTCATCCTATATCAATAAAGGTTGACACTTTTGGAACTTCTAATTTTAATGAAAATTTGATAGCAGAAGCTATACAAAAAGTATTTGATTTAACTCCAATTGGAATTCAAAAAGATTTAGAGCTACGTAATTCTAAATTCAAATATCAAGATTTAGCCGCTTTTGGTCACATAGGAAGAACTGATATAGATTTGCCTTGGGAAAAAACTAATAAAACAGAAGAATTACTAAATTTGTTAAAATAATTTTAAAAATTATTTAATTTATTTATTTTTTGTGATAAAATATAGTAGTATTTTTTTCATTATGGAGGGCATTTATGTTAATAACACTTTTATCTATATTTTTATTTATTATTTCTGTTTCAATAGTAATTTTAGTTTTAATTCAACCTGACAGAAGTCACGGAATGTCAGCTAGTATGGGTCTAGGTGCTTCTAATACAATATTTGGAATTTCTAAAGATGGAGGCCCGCTTGCTAAGGCTACTGAGTTTGCGGCATTCCTTTTTATAATTATTTCGCTTGTTATATATCTTTTGAAGTAAAGACAAAATATGAAAATGGCTCTAGTTTTCTAGGGCTTTTTTTACCTATGTAAATTATTAATAGTAAAATAAACAAAATACTGTTATAATTAATTCGTATTAAAAAAATGGAGAATTTTATGTCAAGAAATAATAAAATAAGTGCATTTATTGTTCCTGTAATGATAGTATTATTTATATTTTTCTTTGGAGGAATTTTAATATTTTTACTTCCTATAATACTGTTTGTTATACTGATGTCATTGCTAAGAATGGGTAACAAATCCTCGTCTAGAACATATTACTATAAAAATTATAGGACTAGAGATGATACATACAAGACATTTGAAGATTTTATAAATGATTTTTATAAAGAAAATAATTTTTATAGATCTCAACAAAATAATAAAAATTATTATTACTATAATGACTATAACAGTAATGGCGGCACTTACAACAATCCTTTTAGTAATTATCAAGTTAAAAACGAATACTATAATATATTAGGGATAGACAAAAATTCTTCTAAAGAAGAAATAAGAAAAGCCTACCTAAAAAAAGTTAATGAACATCATCCAGATAAATATTCAGACGCTGACGAATCTGTTAAGAAATTTCATGAAGAAAAATTAAAGCAAATAAATGAAGCGTATGATAATTTAACTAAGATGAATTAGGAGGAGATATGTCTATTATATCTTTAGTTTTATCTGCTGGTAAAGGAACAAGAATGCAAAGCAACTTACCAAAAGTTATGCATGATATAAATGGTATTCCAATGATAGAAAAAGTAAGGAGAGCTATTCTCGGGTTAAATCCAGACAAAATAATTTTTATACTTGGATACAAAAAAGAAATTATACTAGATTATATGAAGGATATAGACTACGTAGTGCAAAATGAACAGCTAGGTACTGGTCATGCCATAGAACAAGCTAGAGAAGTTTTGAGTGATTTTTGTGGGGATGTTCTAGTAATAAATGGCGACCTACCACTAATTAAACCTGATACTTTAAAATCATTTTATAATAATCATAAATCTAATTCTGCAGATGCATCAATTTTAACTACTATTGTTGAAAACCCTTATAGTTATGGAAGAATAGTAGAAAAAGATAATAAATTTATAAAAATAGTTGAAGAAAAAGATGCTGATGCGGAAGAAAAAAAAATAAAAAAAATAAATGTTGGGGCATATATTTTTAAGTCAAAATTATTATTTGAAGCATTAAAACGAATAGACACTAATAACATAAATAAAGAATATTATCTAACGGATGTATTTAAAATATTATCTTTAAATAATAAAAAAGTTGTTTTATATAACACTGATAACAATTTAGAAACTAGTGGAGTTAATTCTCAATACGAATTATATCTTGCGAATTTATATGCTAGACAAGAAAAAAATATTTCTCTTATTAAAAATGGTGTTAGGCTAGTAGATATTAATAACTGTTATATATCAGAAGATGTAATTATAGGTAATAATACTGTAATTTATCCTAATGTTGTAATAGAAGGAAAAAGTATTATAGGTTGTAATTGTATAATAAAATCTAACTCGAGAATTTCTGAAAGTGAAATTAAAGATAATGTCATAATTGATAGCTCTGTAATAGAATCTAGCATTTTAGAAAATGATGTAACAGTTGGCCCTTTCGCTCATTTACGTCCTAATTCATACTTAAGAGAAAAAGTTCATATAGGTAATTTTGTGGAAATCAAAAATTCTAAATTAGATTATGGAGTGAAGGCCGGACATCTGAGCTATTTAGGTGATGCTACTATAGGTGAAAAAACTAATATAGGAGCTGGGACTGTTACTTGTAATTATGACGGAAAAAATAAATTTAAAACAGAAATAGGTAAACAAGTTTTTGTAGGTAGTGATAGTATGTTAGTCGCTCCTGTAAAAATAGGTGATGAGGCAACTATAGCTGCTGGTTCTGTTATAACTAAAGACGTTCCACCAAAAGCTCTTGGTGTTGCAAGAAGTAAGCAAAGCATTATAGAAAAATGGAGGAAAATATAATGGAAAATTTTCAAAATGTTAAAATTTTTTCTGGTACATCTAACAGAGAATTAGCTGAAAAAATATGTAAACTTTGTGGTTTACCTCTAGGCCGAGCCGAAGTCCTAAGATTTAAAGATGGCGAAGTGTATGTGGATATACAAGAATCTGTAAGAGGTAGAAATGTTTTTGTTGTTCAACCTACATCAGAGCCTGTAAACGAAAATCTAATGGAACTTTTAATTTTTGTTGATGCTTTAAGAAGAGCTTCTGCTAAGACAATAAATGTCATATTACCTTACTATGGATACGCTAGGCAAGATAGAAAGTCTAAACCAAGAGAACCAATCACTTCTAAATTAGTCGCTAATCTTTTAACTACTGCTGGTGTAGATAGAGTTGTAACTATGGATCTTCATGCAGATCAAATTCAAGGTTTCTTTGATATACCTGTTGACCATATGCAAGGTCTTCCACTTATGGTTGAATATTTTAAAGAAAAAGGATTATACGGAGAAAAAGTTGTAGTTGTATCTCCTGACATTGGTGGAGTTAAAAGAGCTAGAAAATTAGCAGAAAGATTGGATTGTAAAATAGCTATAATAGATAAAAGAAGACCAAAACCTAATATGTCCGAAGTTATGAACCTAATAGGTGAAGTCGAAGGAAAAATAGCTATTTTTATTGATGATATGATAGATACTGCTGGAACGATTACAAATGGCGCTGAAGCCATAATAGAAAGAGGAGCTCTAGAAACATATGCTTGTTGTTCTCACGGAGTGTTCTCTGATCCTGCTATAGAAAGACTTGCTGCTTCTCCGCTTAAAGAAATAATAATTACTGATTCTATTAAACAGCCAGAAAGAAAAAAATTAGACAAAATAAAAATTCTATCTGTAGATGTTATTTTTGCAAATGCAATAGAAAGAATAGTTAATAATAGATCAGTATCTGAATTATTTGATAATATAGAACATTAATATGAAAGAATACAATATTTTAAACATTGATTTGCAAAAAATAGGTGAAGAAGTAAGAAATGGAAAAATAATAGTTTATCCTACTGATACTGTATACGGTCTAGCGGGAAATTTTCATGATTTAAACTCAATAAAAAAAATTTATTCAATAAAAGAAAGGAATTTTAATTCTCCATTGATAGCTCTTGTAAGTGATATTAAGTATGTAAGTGAAATCGCTTTTATTGATGATGAAAAGTTTGAAATATTTGAGAAATTGGCAAAACATTTTTGGCCAGGAGGATTGACTATAATATTAAATAAAAAAGATAATGTTCCTGCTATTATGGTATCGAATGGAAATACAGTAGGAGTTAGAATTCCTAATTTACAACTAAGTATAGACATAATAGAATCTTGTGGTGGAATTTTGCCAACTACTAGTGCAAATATCTCTGGAGAAAAAACTCCTAAATCATTTAATGAAATAAGTGAAGAAATAAAAAAAAGATGTGATTTATTGATAGATGCGGGAGAGTGTAAAATCGGTGAGGCATCTACAATAATAGATCTAACGAAAAAAACTCCAAAAATAATAAGAGAAGGAGTTATAAAAAAAGAAAATTTAGAAAAAATAATTGGAAAAATAGAGAGGTAAATTGTTTATGAAAACTAGAGTTAATCCTAATTCTATATCTCCTATGGAAATGAATAAAATTTCATCTATGGCTAGTATGGTTAATCTTATTCAGAAAATAGGAAAAGGGAAAAGAAAGTATTCTATAAACGTTGATAAATCTGACAAAAAACTTTTGAGCAGATTTATGAATGAAGCAAAGAAACAATTTTCAGATGTAACTTCTGGCGGACAAAATGTTGGATTGTATAACTTTTTTAATTATATAACTTCTCTTTGCGATAAAAAGGAAACATCTGAAATAAAACTTAGTTATGAAGAATACGATTTTTTAAAGAAAATGATTTTAGATTCAATTAAAGGTATGGAAAGTATGCCATTTTTTTGGTATCAATTTATTAGAAAAATAACCGCTAAACTGATGGTGAAACAATACAAATCACTATTAGAAAAATTTAAGTAAAAAGGAATTTATAATAATTCCTTTTTTTGATTGATATTTAATTTTATTTTAAAACTTTTATAATTCAAAAAAATTGGAGGATGATTTATATTGAAGTATAGAGTTGAAAGTGATTCTATAGGAGAAATGAATATACCTGAGGGAGCATATTATGGTGTGCAATCTTTAAGAGGTATGAACAATTTTCAAATTACTGGAATAAAATTAAGAAAAGAATTTATAAATTCGTTAGCATATATAAAAAAAGCTGCCGCTTTATCAAATAGAGATGCAGGGGTATTGAATTTAAAAATAGCTAATGCAATTATAAAAGCTGCTGACGAAGTAATAGAAGGAAAATTTAAAGATCAATTCATAACTGATGTTATTCAAGGTGGAGCTGGAACTTCTATGAACATGAATATGAATGAAGTTCTTGCTAACAGGGCTAACGAAATTTTAGGTGGAAAACTAGGAGTTTATGATATTGTTCATCCAAATGATCATATAAATTTTTGCCAATCTACAAATGATGTTGTTCCTACTGCAGGAAAAATTACCATACATTTTATGATAAAAGATTTACTATTTGAATTAAATAGATTAAATGAAACTTTAGAAAAAAAATCTAAGGAGTTTGATCACATTATAAAAATGGGTAGAACTCATTTACAAGATGCCATTCCAATTAGACTTGGCCAAGAATTTAAAGCGTTTTCTGGTCCAGTAAAAAGAGATATAACAAGAATTAAATCTTGTATAGAAGATCTTAAATTTATAAATATGGGTGCAACAGCGGTTGGAACAGGATTAAATGCTGACATAAATTATCTTAATAATATAGTCAAATATCTTTCAGAAATTACTGGTATCGATTTAAAACAAAGTGATGATTTAGTTGATGGAACTAGAAATCTAGATAGTTTTGTATGGCTTTCTTCAGCTTTGAAAACCTGTGCAGTAAATTTATCAAAAACGGCTAACGATTTAAGATTAATGGCATCTGGTCCTAGAAGTGGTCTTTCAGAAATTTCTCTTCCTCAGGAACAACCAGGATCTTCAATAATGCCTGGAAAAGTAAATCCTGTTATACCTGAAGTTTTGAATCAAATTTCTTTTCAAATTTTTGGAAATGATCTCACAATTACTAAAGCTGCTGAAGCTGGACAATTAGAACTAAATGTTTTTGAACCTGTATTATTTTTCAATTTATTTCAATCGATAGAAATTTTAACAAATGGTATAAAAACTTTTATAGATAATTGTCTTATAGGCATAGTCGCAAATGAAAATAATTGTAAATATTGGTTAGATAGAAGCGTGGGCGTTGTAACTGCACTCACCCCACATATAGGATATAAAAAAGCCGCAGAAGTAGCAAAAGAATCCATGATAACAGGAATAAGAATTTACGACTTAATTCTTTCTAAAAATATAATGACAAAAGAAGATTTAGATCAGGTTCTTAATCCTTTTGAAATGACAAAACCTGGTATAGCAGGTAAAAATTTATTAAATAAAAAATAATAAACAATTCATTTATAAAATTAAAAATATTTTTTATGTTTTTAAATTTTATTTTAAAAAATAATTGACATATTTGATTTTTTAAAATATATATGATATAATAAAATCACAAACAAGGAGTGGCTCGACCACTCCTTGTTTACTAAAAAACTACTGTCAAATAAAAGAGGTGAAACTATGAAATCTACAGATGTAGTAGAAAAAATTGAAAAAATTGTAATTCCATATTTAGATGATCTTAATTTATCACTTGTAGATATAGAATACCTACAAGAAGGTGGATATTGGTATGTTAGAATTTTTATAGAAAATATGAACGGAGATCTCGATGTAGAAGATTGTGCAAAAGTGAGCCATTTGATAGAAAACGACGTAGAAAATATAATAGAAGAGAGATTTTTTCTTGAAGTTTCATCTCCAGGTTTAGAGAGACCTCTTAAAAAAATTGATGATTTTATCAGATTCAAACAGAATAAAGCTAAAATAGTTTTAAAGAAAAAATTGAACAACAAAAATACTTATATTGGTATTATTGATGATGTTTCAGATAATGTTATAACACTTAATACTGAAGAAGAAATTATAAAAATAAATTTTAATGACATAAAAAAATCAAATTTAGTTTTTGAATTTACAGATTTCTAATGGAGGTAAAAATGAAGAAAAAAGATGCTAGAATAAATTTTCTAGAAGCTCTTGACGAACTTGAAAAAGAAAAAGGTATAAAAAAAGAAGAGTTGATAGAGACAATAGAGTTAGCTCTTTTAGCTGCATACAAAAAAAATTATGGCGATGATTCTAATGTTGATATTAGTATAGATAAAAATGACGGAGAAATAAAAATTTATAAGTCAAGAAAAGTTGTAGCGGATGAAGAAACATACGATAACGCTGTTGAAATTCCTTTATCTGAAGCAAAAACTTACAAAAAAAGAGCAAAAGTTGGAGACAACATAAATATCGACATTTATTGTGAAGAATTTAGAAGAAATGCAGTGCAAAATGCAAAACAAATAGTAATTCAAAAGGTAAGAGAATCAGAAAGAGAACACATCTACGAAATTTTTAAAGAAAAAGAATTTGATATACTTACAGGTATAATAAGAAGAATCGATGAGAAAAAAAATATTTTTATAGAATTTAATGGAATAGAACTTATTTTACCTCCTAGTGAACAATCTATGTCAGATGTATACAGAGTAGGCGAAAGAATAAAAGTATATTTGATGTTAGTAGAAAGAACAAATAGATTTCCTAAAATTATGATTTCTAGAAAACATGAAGGGCTACTAAGAAGAATGTTAGAGCTTGAAATACCAGAAGTAGGAAATGGCATGATACAAATTAAATCTATAGCGAGAGAACCTGGTTCTAGAAGTAAAGTTGCTGTTTACTCTGAAATTAAAAATATAGATATAATAGGAGCATGTATAGGTCAAAATCAAAATAGAATAAAAAATATTGTATATGAACTTTCTGGAGAAAAAATAGATATAATAATATGGAGCGAAGATATAAAAGAATTTGTTACTTCCTCTCTTAGTCCAGCTCAAGTTATGTCTGTATCTATTGATGAAGATAACACTACTGCATCAGTTATTGTGGATGCATCTCAACTTTCTTTGGCTATAGGTAAAAATGGACAAAATGCCAGATTAGCTGCTAGATTAACTGGATTAAAAATAGATATCGGAGTTAATGAATAATTTTCATATGAGGTAATAAATGAACAAAAAACATATACCTATCCGAACTTGTTTGATATGTAAGAAAAAATATGATAAAAGCACATTGGTTAGATTAACTGCTAAAGATGAATTTTATGTTATGGATAAAACACATAAAAATCAATCTAGAGGAATATATATTTGTCATAGCATAGATTGTTTTTCTAAATTACTAAAACATAACAGGATAAACTTAAACACAGAAACTAAAATGGAGATTCTAAAAAACATTAAAAATAACAATGTTGATTATTTAAATACACTAAAAACAATAAAAAATTCAGGACATTTAGTTTTTGGAATTAAAATGATTGAAGAAAATATAAAAAAAATTCATCTTATTTTTATAGCAAATGATATAAATATTAAAAATAAAAACAATTTAATAACGAGATGCAAAGAAAATAACATAAAATATATTTTTGTTTCAGATAAAAGTAGTCTTGGATATGTTTTTAATAAAGAAGAAGTAAATGCGATAGGTATCACCAATAAGAAAATAGCCAAAGGACTATATAGCGATGAAGGGGGTTTAAATGAAAGTTAGAGTTCATGAAATAGCTAAAAAATACTCTATTAAAAATAAAGAGTTTTTGAAAATATTAAAAAAAGATTTGGGTATAGAAGTAACTTCTCACTTATCTAATCTAGAAGAAGAACAAGTAAATAAAGTAGATAAATATTTTTCTGAATTAAATATGCCTTCATCTTCACCTGATTTCCCTACTAAACAGTATAAAGACAAAAAAGATAAAAAAGAAGAAAAGACTATAAGAAAACATATAGAAGAAAATGACACTGATGAAGAAATAATTGATGTAACTCAAAAATCGAATAAGATTAATAAAAAATCTAAAAATAAACAGTTTGGAAATGAAGAAGATTTTGTAAATCATAAAAAAAATAAAAACAAAAAGAAAAAAGGAAGAAGAAGTGATTTTGTGGTTAAAACTGCTGACGTTTCTCCTGGAGTAATAGAAGAAGACGGAATAAAAATAATAAAAATTAGAGGCGAAATAACACTTGGAGATTTTGCTTCTAAATTAGGAATAAATAGTGCTGATATAATAAAAAAATTGTTTTTAAAAGGACAAGTGTATACTATAAACAGTGTACTATCACCAGAAATTGCTGAAGAACTAGCCGTTGAATACGACGTTTTAGTTGAACAGGAAGAAATTGTAGAGTTAGATTTTGGAGAAAAGTTTGATCTAGAAATAGATGATAGGAAAGAAGACTTAGTGGAAAGACCTCCAGTTATAACTATCATGGGTCACGTTGATCATGGTAAGACTTCATTGCTTGATGCCATAAGAACTACAAATGTTGTAAGTGGAGAAGCCGGAGGGATAACACAAAAAATAGGTGCCTATCAAGTTGAAAAAGAAGGAAAAAAAATAACATTCGTAGATACTCCTGGTCACGAAGCTTTTACTGATATGAGAGCTAGAGGAGCAAAAGTAACTGATATAGCTATACTTGTAGTTGCTGCCGATGACGGAGTTATGCCTCAAACTATAGAAGCTATATCTCATGCTAAAGTAGCTGATGTTCCTATAATAGTTGCGGTTAATAAAATAGATAAACCCGAAGCAAATCCTTTAAGAGTTAAACAGGAATTAATGGAACACGGAATTGTCGCTGCTGAATGGGGAGGAGATGTAGAATTTGTTGAAGTATCTGCAAAACAAAAAATTAATTTAGATGAATTACTTGATACTATACTTATAACTTCTGAAATTCTAGAGCTAAAAGCCAATCCAAAAAAGAGAGCTAAAGGCGTTGTATTAGAATCAAGATTAGATCCTAAAGTTGGTCCTATCGCTGATATATTAGTACAGGAAGGTACTCTTAAAATAGGAGATGTTATAGTTGCTGGAGAAGTACAAGGTAAAGTAAGAGCTCTAATTGATGATAAGGGGAATAAAGTAAAATCTGTTAGTCTTTCTCAACCAGCAGAAATTATCGGGTTCAATCAAGTTCCGGAAGCTGGAGATACAATGTATGTAATCCAAAACGAACAACATGCTAAAAGAATAGTTGAAGAAGTTGCAAAGACTAGAAAATTGCAAGAAACTACAAAGAAAGTTATTTCTTTAGAAAGTTTATCTTCTCAATTTGAACACGAAAATATAAAAGAATTAGTTCTAATATTGAGAGCTGATTCTAAAGGTTCTGTAGAAGCCCTTAAAGAATCATTACTAAAAATGTCAAATGATGAAGTTGCTGTTAACATAATACAAGCTGCGTCAGGAGCGATAACAGAAAGTGATGTCAAATTAGCTGAAACGGCAGGAGCTATAATAATAGGTTATAATGTTAGACCTACAACTAAAGCTCTTAGAGAAGCAGAAGTATCTAAAGTAGAAATAAGAACTTCTAGTATTATATATCACATAACAGAGGATATAGAAAAAGCCCTTGCTGGTATGTTAGAACCAGAATTTAAAGAACAATACTTAGGACGTATAGAAATTAAAAAAGTATTTAAAGTTTCTAAAGTTGGTAATGTAGCTGGATGTATAGTTGTTGATGGAAAAGTTAGAAACGATTCTAATATCAGAATTCTTAGAAATAACGTAGTAATCTACGAAGGTAAACTTGCGTCTTTAAAAAGATTCAAAGATGACGCCAAAGAAGTTACGATTGGTCAGGAATGTGGTCTTGGTGTAGAAAATTTTAACGACATTAAAGACGGTGATGTGGTAGAAGCATTTGAAACTGTAGAAATTAAACGTACATTAAAATAAAAAGGACGGTGATTTTTTGAAAAGACAAAGATTAGCTGGGATAGAAAAAGAAATTATAAAAGTAATTTCTAAAGTATTATTAGAGGAAATTAAAAACCCTAAAATAAAAGGTCTTGTTTCTGTAACGGATGTAAGAGTTACTGAAGATTTAAAATTCGCTGACGTTTTTTTTAGTGTAATGCCAACAGTGAATAATAAAATAAATAAATCTGAAGTTTTTGACGCTCTAAATGAAGTAAAAGGCTTCTTGAGAAAAAGAGTTGCAGAAGATGTAGAAATGAGATTTATTCCAGAGATAAGAGTTAAAGAAGATAATTCTATAGAAAACGCTATTAAAATAACTGAATTATTGAATAAACTAAAGGATTAGTGATAAAATGAAAATTGCTGAAAAAATATTGGACAGTTTTCTGAAAAAGAAAAATTTGTACAGTGATGAGGCAATAGACGATTTTATCAATCCTAAATTTAAGAACTTAAATGATCCATATGATTTTGAACATATGAATCAAATAGTAGAAAAAATATTAAAAATCAAAAATAAAAACCAGAAAATAATAATTTATGGGGATTATGATGTTGATGGAATAACTGGTACAGCTTTCTTGACAAAAGTGTTTAGACTTGCAGGCATAGATACGGATTACTATATAGCTTCTAGAGATGAAGACGGATATGGTGTAGACAAAAGAAATATAGATGTTTTTGATGAGAATGGTTATAAACTTATAATAACAGTTGATACTGGATATAATTCTATTGATGATATAAAATATGCTAGAAGTTTAGGTATTGATATAATCGTAACTGATCATCACGAATTAATAAAAGAGAATGAAACTCTTGATATTTTATATTTGAATCCTAAACAAAGTAATACTTATAAATTTAAAAATTTATCTGGTGCTGGAGTAGCTTTAAAATTGGCACAAGGTGTGTACAAAAAACTATCTCTAAGTTATGAAATACTATATGAATATATAGATATTATAATGATAGGAACCATAGCAGATGTAGTTCCAATGATAGATGAAAATAGAATAATAATAAAACACGGATTAAATGTATTAAAAAATACTAAAATAAAAGGACTTTCTTATTTATTAAATTATTTAAAATTAAACAAAGAAAAAATAACTACAACAGATGTTAGTTATTATATATCTCCTTTAATTAATTCTTTCGGAAGAATTGGTAGAGCTCAAACTGGAGTAGATTTCTTTATTAAAGAAGATGATTTCGATCTTTATAATATAATAGAAGAAATGAAATACCTAAATAAAAAAAGGAGAAAAATAGAAAAAAATATTTACGATGAAGCTGTATCTAAAATAAAAAATATGAATCTAGAAAAAACTAAAATAATATTCTTAAGCTCTAGCAAATGGAATCCAGGAGTAATTGGTGTTGTTTCTTCTAGGTTAAGTATAAAATATAATTTGCCAGTAATACTTGTTGCAATAGACAAAAACTTTGGAAAAGCATCATGCAGAAGTGTTAATGGAATAAGTATTTTCAATGTGCTAGAAAAAGCTGCTCCTCTGCTAGAAAGATATGGAGGCCATGACTTAGCTGCTGGATTTTTAGTTTCCAGAGAAAATATATTAAAAGTTAAAAATTTTATTTCTGATAATATATCCACCAAACAAGATACAGAACTTAAAGAAGATATATGTTTTGATTGCTACATTCCTATAGAAAAAATAGATTCTGATATAATAAACTTGTTAGAAAAATTAAGTCCTTTTGGAAATGAAAATCCTCATTTATTATTCAAAGATGAAAATGTGACGATATCCTCACTAAAAAAATTTGGTGTCGATGATAAACACTTTTCTGGTATAATTCATAAAAATCAATTTAAAATAAAGTGTGTCGCTTTTGATTTAAAAAATAAAATTTCAGATAATTACTATAATAAAAAATACGATATAATATATTATCCAGAAACTTTTATTAATAGAGATAATATAGAACAAAAACAAATAATTATTAAAGATATAAAAGAAAAATAATTTTAAGGAGGAAAAATGAAACACGAACTAAAAAAAATTGAAAAATCTGCATTCGAGGTAAAAATATCTTTAACTAAAGAGGAGTATAGTCCTATACTAGATAAGATAATATCTAAATATTCTGAATCAGTTGAAATACCAGGATTTAGAAAAGGTAAAGCACCTAAAGACGCTGTACTAACAAATTATAAATCTCAAATAGAAGAAGAACTAATAGGAGAAGTTTTAAATAATAAATTCCCTGAAGTTATAAAAGAAGAAAAAATATCTCCCGTAAGTTACGCTCAAGTAAAAGAGCACAAATTAGAAGATAACTCTTTTGAAGTTCTATTTAACATAGATGTTTATCCAGAATTTGAAGTAGCAAATTATAAAGGATTAGAAGCTGAAAAATCTAAAATTGAAGTTACTGATGAAATGGTAAATAATGAAATAGAATTTATGATTACTAGAGCTTCTAAATTGGAAGAAATTACTGACGAAAATCATTTGTCTGAGATGGGAGATACTCTTGATATAGACTTTGAAGGTTTTATCGATGGAGTTCCTTTTGAAGGTGGAAAAGCTGAACACCATTCTCTTGAATTAGGAAGTAAAAGTTTCATAGATAATTTTGAAGATCAATTAGTTGGTTATAAAAAAGGAAGCGATGTTGAGGTTAATGTTACATTCCCAGCTGAATATCACTCAAAAGATTTGGCTGGTAAACCTGCTTTATTTAAAGTAAGAATAAATGCTATCAAAAAATTTGTAAAACCAGAATTAAATGATGAATTTGCAAAAATTCAAGGTTTTGATTCTTTAGAAGCTTTTAAAATTGCTAAAAAAGAAGAATTGATTGCTAATGAAGAAAAAAGAGCAGAAAATGCTTACACAGGAAAACTTTTAGAACAATTAATAGAAAAAACTGATATAAGTGTTCCTAAATCAATGGTTATGGTAGAAGTTGAACAACAATTAAGACAATTTGAATACCAACTTTCTATGCAAGGCATCAAATTTGAAGATTACTTAAAAATGACTGGAGGAAAAATTGAAGATTTAATTGAACAAGTATATCCTACAGCTGAAAATAAAGTAAAAGTTGATTTAATATTAGCAAAAATTGCACAAAATGAAAATTTTGAAGTTTCTGATGAAGAGTTAAATTCTAAAATGGAAGAAATAGCAAAAATGTATGGTATGGATATGGCAGCTTTAGAAGCAGAGCTAAATAAAAATAATAATTTAGATAATTTTAAGGCATCTGTTAAATCAGATTTATTAATGAGTAAGTCTGTAGAATTAATTAAAAGCTCAGCTAAATAAGAATTAAATATAATCAGCTGCATTGATTTTGTAATGCAGCTGATTTATATAAATTATAGAAAGATAAATATCATTTTATTTTTGTATAATTTATATAAGGAGGAACTTTTATGTATAATCCAACAATTATAGATAATTACGGAAAATCAGAAAGAGCTTATGATATATACTCTAGACTATTAAGAGATAGAATAATTTTCATAGGAACTGCTATAGATGAAAGAGTTTCAAATTCTATAGTTGCACAACTACTTTATTTGGAAGCTGAAGATCCAAAAAAAGATATAATAATGTATATAAATAGTCCTGGTGGAAGTGTTACTGATGGTCTTGCTATATACGATACAATGAATTATATAAAACCTGACATACAAACAGTTTGTGTAGGTCAAGCATGTAGTATGGGTGCTTTTCTTTTGTCATCAGGAACAAAGGGAAAAAGATATGCTCTTGAAAATTCAAGAATAATGATACATCAACCACTTATATCAGGTGGATTGAGTGGTCAGGCTACAGACATAGAAATTCATGCTAAAGAGCTTATTAAAATTAAAACAAAACTTGCAGAAATTTTATCAAAAAATACCGGAAAAGATTTAAATAAAATTATAGAAGATACAGAAAGAGATAACTACCTTTCTGCGGAAGAAGCATTAAATTACGGACTTATTGATGAAGTTTTTAAAAGATAAGGGGTTACACTATGAAAAAAGATAAATGTTCCTTTTGTGGAAGAGAAGAAGACGAAGTTTATAAATTATTCGCAGGTATTAACAATACACTGATATGTGATAATTGCATCGAAACCTGTTATAATATGTTAGAACAATATGAGACAAAAGATGGCAAAAATTTTTCAATTAATTTAAATAAATCTGATTTACTTACTCCTAAAGAAATTAAAGAAAAATTAGATGAATATATAATAGGTCAAGATTGGGCAAAAAAAGTTTTATCTGTAACAGTTTACAATCATTATAAAAGATTAATAAACAATAAAGAAGATAACGACATTGAAATAAAAAAATCTAACGTGTTGCTTATAGGTCCAACTGGATCAGGAAAAACTTTGCTAGCTCAAACTTTAGCTAACATATTAAATGTTCCTTTTGCCATAGCTGATGCTACAACCCTTACTGAAGCTGGTTATGTTGGTGACGACGTTGAAAATGTTTTAGTAAGATTAATACAAGCTTGTGATTACGATATAGAAGCTGCTGAAAAGGGAATAATTTATATAGATGAATTTGATAAAATAGCTAGAAAATCTGAAAATGTATCTATAACAAGAGATGTATCTGGAGAAGGAGTACAGCAAGCTCTTTTGAAAATTATTGAAGGTACTCTATCTCAAGTTCCTCCACAAGGTGGAAGAAAACATCCAAATCAAGAATTAATAGAAATAGATACTAGCAATATACTATTCATAGTTGGTGGTGCTTTTGAAGGGTTAGAAAAAATTATTAAAAAACGAACTGAAAAAAAATCTATAGGTTTTGGGGCAGAAATTTCAGAAAAGGATTCTACAACTAGTGAAGGAGAATTTTTTAAAAAAGTTTTGCCAGAAGATTTAGTTAAACAAGGAATCATTCCGGAACTTGTCGGTAGATTACCTATAATAGCTACTTTAGATAATTTAGATGAAGAAGCTCTTGTAAATATACTAACTAAACCGAAAAACGCAATAGTTAAACAATATAAAACTCTCTTGAAAATGGATAATGTAGATTTGAAATTTACAGATGAAGCATTGAAGGAAATAGCTAAAATGGCTTTAGAAAGAAAAATTGGCGCAAGAGGATTAAGAGCAGTTATAGAAAAAACTATGTTAAATATAATGTACGAAATACCATCTAATAAAAATATAAAATCAGTCACAATAACAAAAGATTCTATTTTAGACTATCAAAAAGCTAAAATAGAATACAGTTTAAATTAATATTAAGGAGGAATTATAATGAAAACATTAGAATTTTTACCAGTTAGAGATATTGTATTCTTTCCTGGAACAATAGCTCCAATATATGTTGGTAGACCTAGCAGTCTTAAAACTCTTAATATTGCAATGAATAAAGACAAAAAAATGGTTTTATCATTACAAAAAGATCCAATGAACGAAAACCCTCAAGATATAAAAGAATTACATACTGTAGGAGTAACAGTTAATATTTTGCAAGTAGTTAAAAATAATGGAAAAACTATGAAAGTTCTTGTTGAAGTTGAAGATAGGGTTTCAATAAGTTCTGTTATGTTTTCTAGCAATGGATGTATGGCTCAGTACAAAGTTATAGAAGAAACTGTTACTAACGAAAAAGAATTGGAAGCACTATTTAGAAACACTCTTTCTAAATTTGAAAACTATCTTCGTATATCTTCTAAATTCTCAACTGAATTAGTTGTTACTTTAAGAAAAACAATAGATTTTCCTAAAGCTATAGATATTATAGCTTCGCATTTAGAAATAGATTCATCTCAAAAACAAGAATTGTTAGAAACAACAGATGTTATAGATAGAGGATATAAAGTTTTAGACATACTAAATTCTGAAATAGAAATTTTAAATTTAGAAAAATCAATAGATGATAAAGTAAAAAGTAAAATTTCAGAAGACCAAAAAAATTATTATATAAAAGAAAAAATTTCTACTCTTAGAAAAGAATTGGGAGATAGTCCACAAGAAAATGAATATGAAGATATAGAAGACAAGTTAAAAAATAAAAATCTTCCTGAAAATGTTAAATCTAAAATAGAATCTGAACTTAAAAAACTTTATAAAATGCCTCCATTTTCTAGTGAGGCTACATTAATAAGAAACTATATAGATACTCTTTTAGATTTGCCTTGGACTGAATCTACAAAAGATATATTAGATATAAAATTAGCATCCTCTATACTTGATAGAGATCATTACGGATTAAAAGATGCTAAAATTAAAGTTTTAGATTATCTTGCTGTAAAAAAATTAAATCCATCCATGAATGGTAACATTCTGTGTTTTTCTGGCCCTCCAGGTATAGGAAAAACTTCAATAGTAAAGTCTATAGCTGAAGCTATGGGTAGAAAATTTGTAAGAGTTGCACTAGGTGGTGTAAGAGATGAAGCAGAAATAAGAGGGCACAGAAGAACATATATAGGATCTATGCCTGGTAAAATAATAAAAGCAATGAAAGAAGCTGGTACAAATAATCCAGTTATACTAATAGATGAAATAGACAAAATGTCTAATGATTATAAAGGTGATCCAGAGTCTGCCATGCTTGAAGTTTTAGATCCTGAACAAAACAAATTTTTCGAAGACCATTATATAGATTTACAATTTGATTTATCTAAAGTATTTTTTGTAGCTACAGCAAACGACTTAAGAAATGTTTCTTCTCCTTTAAGAGATAGAATGGAAATAGTTAATTTAAGTTCTTACACTGAATTTGATAAATTAAATATCGCTACAAAATATCTTGTAGATCAAGCTAAAAAAGAAAATGGATTAAATAATATAAATATTTCTATTCCCGACAAAGTAATGTTAAAAATTATTAATGAATACACTAGAGAAGCTGGAGTGAGAAATCTAAAAAGAGAAATAATAAACTTATTTAGAAAACTTGCAAGAGAAGTCGTTGAAAATGATAAAACTAAATTCAACATCAAAATTTCAGATGTAGAAAAATATCTCGGAAAACCTAAATACAGACCAGAAAAATCGAAGAAAGCTATAAGCAAAATCGGCGTTGTTAACGGACTTGCTTGGACCGCTGTTGGTGGTGTTACACTTGATGTTCAAGGTGTTAGTATCCCTGGAAACGGAGATATTTCACTAACTGGTACATTGGGAAACGTTATGAAAGAGTCTGCTCAAGTTGCATTTACTTATGTTAAATCTAATTTAAATAAATTCAAACCTGTAAATAAAAATTTCTTTAAAGAAAATAACATCCATTTGCATTTCCCTGAAGGAGCAACTCCTAAAGATGGCCCTTCTGCTGGTATAACTATAACAACCGCTATAATTTCTGTAATAGCAAATAGAAAAGTTAGACAAGATATTGCCATGACTGGAGAAATTACTATTACGGGAGAAGTTTTAGCTATAGGTGGAGTTAGAGAAAAAGTTATAGGAGCTCATAGAGCTGGTATAAATGAAGTTATTCTTCCTTATGATAACAAAGTTGATATTGACGAGATTCCTGATGAACTTAAAGATATAGTAAAAATTCATTTTGTAAAAACATATGATGAAGTTGCTAAATTAGTTTTTGTTAAATAGTTAGGAGATACTATGAATATTAAAAAAGCTGATTTTATAAAATCATCAGTACATAAAAATGATTTGCCGCCAGAGTTAGAAAATATAGAATTTGCATTTGTTGGAAGATCCAATGTAGGAAAATCTTCTTTAATAAATAGTATAACTTTTCGTAACAAACTTGCACGTACAAGTAAAACACCTGGTAGAACTCAATTAATCAATTACTTTTTGATAAACAATGAATTCTATATAGTAGATTTGCCAGGATATGGTTTCGCTAAAGTTCCAAAATCTATTAAAGAAAAATGGAATAATATAATAGGGTCCTATCTTGCAAATAATAGAAATAAAATTGTATTCGTTCTTCTTGATATAAGAAGAATTCCTAGCGAAGAAGATATTGAGATGCTAAAATGGTTAGAATACAACAATTTGGATTATAAGATTATATTTACTAAAATCGATAAATTATCTAATAACGAAAAATTTAATCAATTAAAAAAAATTAAAAATAAACTAGTTTTTAATAATGAAGATGTATTTTTTCATTCTTCTCTAAATAATAAAGGGCGAGAGGAAATACTTTCTTTTATAGAACGAAATTTAATTAAAGTAACTTAGGAGGATAATATGGAAAGTTTGAGTAAGAATTATTTGCCAAATGAAATTGAAAAAAAATGGTATAAAATATGGGAGGACAGTAAATATTTTAATGCAAAAACTGACAGCGATAAAGAAAGTTATTCCATAGTCATTCCTCCTCCGAATGTAACAGGTATACTTCATATGGGGCACATATTAAATAACTCTATACAAGATACGTTGATAAGGTACAATAGAATGTTAGGAAAAAATACTTTGTGGTTGCCTGGTTGTGATCACGCAGGAATTGCGACTCAAAATAAAGTAGAGAGATCTTTGGCAGAACAAGGCCTTAAAAAAGAAGATCTTGGTAGAGAAAAGTTTTTAGAAAAAACTTGGGAATGGAAAGAAAAACATGGAAGTATAATCACTACTCAACTTAGAAAAATAGGTGCTTCATTAGATTGGGATAGAGAAAGATTTACAATGGACGAAGGTCTTTCTTACGCTGTTAAAAAGATTTTTATCGATTTGTATAATGACGGATTAATATATCAAGGTGAATATATGGTTAACTGGTGTCCGGTATGTGGTACCGCTCTTTCTGACGATGAAGTTAATCACGAAGAAAGCGATAGCCATCTTTGGTATATAAACTATCCGGTTGAGAATTCAGAAAAATATTTAACGATTGCTACTTCAAGACCAGAAACTATGCTTGGAGATAGTGCCGTTGCTGTAAATCCTAATGATGAACGATATAAAGAATTCATTGGAAAAAATGTTATACTTCCTTTAGTTGGAAGAAAAATTCCAATTATAGCCGATGAATATGTAGAAATAGAATTTGGAACTGGTGCACTTAAAGTTACTCCCGCTCACGATCCTAACGATTTCAAACTTGGTCAAAAACACAACTTAAAGATAATAAATATGATGACTGATGATGGAAAAGTATGTAATGATTATCCAAAATATGCTAAATTAGATAGATTTGAAGCAAGAAAAATTATAGTTGAAGATTTAAAGGAAAATGGGTATCTAAATAAAATAGAACATTTACATCACGCTGTTGGAGGATGCTACAGATGTTCTTCAGTAATAGAACCTAGAATTTCAAAACAATGGTTTGTAAAAATGAAACCCCTTTCAGAAAAAGCTCTTGAAGTTGTAAAAAATGGACAAATAAAAATTATTCCAAAAAAAATGGAAAAAATATATTACAACTGGCTAGAAAATATAAGAGATTGGTGTATATCTAGACAGCTTTGGTGGGGACACAGAATTCCAGCTTGGTATGGACCAGACGGTAAAATTTTTGTCGGATTGGACGAAGAAGAAGTAAAAAAACAAGCTGAAGCCCACTATAAAAAATCTGTTCCACTAACTCAAGAAGAGGATGTTTTAGATACGTGGTTTTCTTCTGCTTTATGGCCTTTTTCAACTTTAGGATGGCCTGAAAAAACTAAAGATTTATCAACTTTCTATCCTACATCTACACTAGTTACTGGAGCAGATATAATATTCTTCTGGGTAGCTAGAATGATTATGTTCGGTTTATATGAAATGAAGGATATTCCTTTTGAATCTGTATTTTTTCATGGAATAGTAAGAGACGAAATAGGTAGAAAAATGTCAAAGTCTTTAGGAAATTCTCCGGATCCTTTAAATTTAATTGAAGAATATGGAGCAGATGCAATAAGATTTTCTATGATATACAATGTATCTCAAGGTCAAGATGTACATTTTTCAAATGAGTTAATTGGTATGGGTAGAAATTTTGCTAATAAAATGTGGAATATGGCAAGATTTGTTATGATGAACATAGAGGATTTTGATTATAAAAATTACGATAAATCTCAACTAAAATATGAATTAATAGACCATTGGATTATTTCTCGCTTAAACAGTGTATCTGAAGAAATTAAAAATTATTTAAACTCTTTCCAACTGGATATGGCAGCAAAATCTGTATATGAATTCTTAAGGGGAGATTTTTGTGATTGGTATGTTGAAATTGCTAAAGTAAGATTGTACAACAATGACGACAACGAAAAACAGAGCAAAGAAACTGCACAATATATGCTTTGGTATATTTTAGAGCAAGGAATGAAATTACTTCATCCGTTTATGCCATTTATAACAGAAGAAATTTGGCAAAAAATAAAATTATCTGGAGATACTATAATGTTATCCAGCTACCCTGTATCAGATCCTAATAAGATAGATAAAGAAAAAGAAAACTCTTTCAATTACATAAAAGAGTTAATTTCCTCTCTTAGAAATATTAGAGCTGAAAAAGGAATTTCTCCTGCAAAGCCAGCTTCTGTTGTAATAATAACTGAGGATGAAAATGAAATAAAATCCCTTGAAGAAAACGTAAGATTTATTTCAAAATTAGCAAATCTTGAAAATCTTAAATTCGGTAAAAATTTAGAAAAGCCTGCTCAAAGTTCTCTTAGAGTTGCTAATAATTCAGCAGTATATATGATACTTACTGGGCTGCTAGATAATGATCTTGAAATCAAAAAAATTAAAGAACAACTACAAAAACTTGAAAAAGATATAGAAAAAGTTAACAATAAATTAAAAGATGAAAAATTTATCTCTAAAGCGCCAGAACACATAATAGAAAGAGAAAAAAGAATACAAAAAGAATTTCAAGATAAAATAGATAAGCTAATAGAAAATCTAAATAGTTTACAATAATTTTTACTATTTAAAGATGTGAAAATATTTTCACATCTTTTTATTTTATCTAATTAGTATTTTATAGTTTTTATTTTTTATAAAATGTTGTATAATAAATAGTATCTATACTTAAAAAGGTGGTCAATAAATGAACTATATAATTAAATTTTTTAAATTTATTATTAAAGAAATTTTCTCGTTTTTCATTAAGCTATTTTTATTATTTGGCTTGATAATCGTTTGCATAACAATATTTTTAAACAAAACAGAAGATAAGATGATTTTAAGAGATTCTTACCTAGTTATAGATTGCTCTCAACCATTCAGTGAACAATCTTACAAAACTTTATTAGGTGGTAATAGTATATCTTTTTTTGATTTACTAACAGTTATAGATTATGTTAAAACTGATAGAAATATTCTCGGAGTAGTACTAGATTTAAATAATGTAACTCTATCAACTACACAAATAAATGAGTTAGGAGAAAAATTAAAAGAGCTAAAAGATTATAATAAACATACATTTTCTTTCATGGATAATGCAAACAATAAAAACTTATTATTATCGAGTTATACAGATCAAACTTTTATGCCAGAATCAAAAGCCACTCAAGTAAATATTTCTCCATATTTTAGTGAAGAATACTATCCAAAAGCTTTAATGGATAAAATTGGAATTTCTTTTAACGTAATTAATATAGGTGACTACAAAAGTTATGGACAAAATTTAGTAAGTGAAAATATGTCTCCCGAAAATAGAGAGTTTGAAACTAGAATAAACGACAAAATTTACGAAAACTTTATAGAAGAAATTAGTAAAAACAAAAACTTGAACAAATCTACAATATCACAAAAAATAGAAAATGGAGATTTCATTTATTCTAATAGTAACAACCTATTTGATAATCAACTTATAAGTGGTTATGGAAATATAGCCTCTTTTCATAAAGAAAACGAAAAATCTAATATAAATTTTATAAATTTAGACGAATACACTAAACATATAAATTTAAATTTTGCACAAGATAATATTGTTGTTTTAGTACTGGAAGGAAATATATACGATGAACAACCACCTCAAGGTTTTGTTTATGAAAGTTATATTATAGCAGACGAAGTTATAAGTGCACTTGATCGTATGCAAGAAGATGATTCTGTAAGAGGTGTTGTTTTAAGAATAGATAGTCCTGGAGGTTCAGCTTACACAGCAGATATAATATCTAAAAGAGTAAAAGAGTTTTCTAAGACAAAGCCAATATATGTTTCAATGGGTAGTGTTGCTGCATCTGGTGGATATTATATAGCTGCTAATGCAAATAAAATTTTTGCTAACAATAATACAATAACAGGTTCTATAGGAGTAGTTAGTATCTTACCAAATTATTCAAAACTTATTAATAATGCTGGAATAAATGTTGAAACTATTAAAAAAGGAAAATATTCTGATATATATTCTTTATCTCTACCTTTCACAGAAGAAAAATATAATAAAATTAGAGAATCTAATTTAGAAGTATACGATGAATTTTTAGATGTAGTTTCTATCGGTAGACATATACAAAAAGAAAAAGTTCATGATATTGCACAAGGAAAAATTTGGACAGGTTCAGAAGGAAAAGAAATAGGTCTTGTAGATGAAATAGGAGGACTGGACGACACTATAAAAGCTTTAGCTGAAGATTTAAAACTTGATAGATATGCATCTTTACAATATTCTTATGATAGAGATATGAAATCTGCATATAAAAAATATTTCAATTTCTTCAATTTTATTAAAACGAAAAAGTCGTTTTTAAAGTTTGCACAAGATACTTTATTTATGGATGAAACACTTCTTAATAAACCTATAACCTATACGGAAGAATACATAAATAGAAGGTGATTTTTTGAAAAATATATTTTCTAAATTTTTTAATAAAAAAACTGTTAAAAAACTCTCAGTAAACAATAGAGATTTTTATGATAACGCATTAGAAAATAATATTAATAAATTTGAAGAGGTAAAATTAACCTTTCACACTTGTAATAAGTGTAAAGCAGAAATTAATTCACAAGATTTCATTAGTAATCTTTGTGTATGTCCACATTGTAATTATCATTTTAAAATTAATGTAAATGTATTAATGAATATTATACTTGATAAAAATACTTTTGTTGAATATGACGGCAATTTATCTTCTAAAAATATAATTAATTTTCCTTTATACGATGATAAATTGTTTCTTAATAAAAAGAAAACGAATAGAAATGATGCAGTAATATCTGGAACAGCTAAAATAAATGATATAGATATCAGCGTAGCATTTATGGATTTTCAGTTTATGGGTGGCAGTATGGGGATTGTCGTAGGAGAAAAAATTGCTAGAACATTTGAAAGAGCATTAGATAAAAAAGTTCCCGTTGTAATTTTTGTTACGTCAGGTGGTGCAAGAATGCAAGAAGGTATGTTTTCATTAATGCAAATGGCTAAAACTTCATTGATGGTCAAAAAACTTAGCGACAACAATTTACCTTACATAACAGTTTTACTAAATCCAACTACAGGTGGAGTTATGGCTTCATTTTCTATGTTAAGTGATATAATAATTTCTGAGCCAAATACTAAAATAGGTTTTTCTGGCGAAAAAGTTATCAAACAAATAGTTAATGAAGATTTCCCTAACGATTTTCAAACTTCAGAATTTTTATTTAGAGCTGGCATGATAGATATAATATCTGATAGAAAAGATCTCAAAAATAACATATCAAAACTTTTAAATTATTTATATTGAGGTATTTACATGAAATTTGAATATGAAATAAAAAATATAGAAAATAAAATAGAAGATTTAGAAAGACATTCTAAAGAATCGAATATCGATTTTTCTACAGAAATAAATAATTTAAAAGATGAAAGGGATATAAAATTAAAATTTTTATATGATAATTTAACCGATGATCAAATATTGGAGGTTGCAAGACATAATGAAAGGCCTCACGCAATAGATTACATAAATAATATATTTGAAGATTTTATAGAAATACATGGAGATAGATACTATGCCGATGATAATTCAATAATAACTGGATTCGCAAAACTTAACGATATTAAATGTGCTATAATAGCTAACGAAAAAGGTAGAACTACAGAAGAAAAAGTATATAGAAATTTTTCAATGCCTTATCCTGATGGATATAGAAAAGCTTTAAGATTAGCGAAAATTGCAGAAAAATTTTCTTTGCCAATAATATCTTTTGTTGATACACCAGGTGCATATCCGGGTGTTGAAGCAGAACAACGTGGTCAAGCTTTATCTATCGCTAAAAATATAATGGAGTTTTCTCATATAAAAACTCCTATTTTATCTTTAGTAATAGGTGAAGGGTGTAGCGGAGGAGCTTTAGCTTTAGCAGTAGCTGATAGAATTCTTATGATGGAATATTCTATATTTTCAGTTATATCTCCAGAGGGTTGTTCATCTATATTGTTTAATAATATAGAAAAAACAACAGAAATGGCAAACTCTCTAAATATTTCTGCTAAAAAACTATATAAATTAGGTATAATAGATGATATAATATCTGAGCCAATAGGTGGAGCTCATAGAAATTTTAAATCTACCATGATAAATACTAAAAATGTTTTATTTAAAGAAATTTCACTATTGATTAAAACAGATAAAACTGAATTAATAAATAATAGATACAAAAAATATAGATATTTTGATAAAAATAATTTTTACGAGGAGAGAATATAATGTCAAAAAAAATAGTTATTTTAACAAGTGGTGGAGATGCACCTGGTATGAATGCTGCAATAAGATCGGCAGCTAAAGTTGCTATGCAAAGAGGTTTTGAAGTTTTCGGAATAAAAAGGGGATATTTAGGAATGTTAAATGACGAAATTTTCCCTATAGATAATAGATTTGTTTCTGGAATAATAGATAAAGGTGGAACAGTTTTATTAACTGCCAGATGTGAAGAATTTAAAGAATATAAATTTAGAAAAATTGCCGCTGAAAATCTAAAAAAAAGAGGAATAGAATACGCAGTAGTAATAGGCGGTGATGGTTCTTACCACGGAGCAGAATTGTTACATAAAGAATTTGGAATAAAAATTGTCGGAATTCCTGGAACTATAGACAATGATATTAAAGGTACTGATTTTACAATAGGATTCGATACATGTTTAAATACTATACTTGATGCAATGTCAAAAATAAGAGACACTGCCACTTCACACGAGAGAACAGTACTTATAGAAGTAATGGGTAGAAGATCTGGTGAGTTAGCAGTACACGCTTGTCTAGCTGGTGGAGGAGATGGAATATTAATACCAGAAATGGAAAATCCTATAGAATTACTTGCATTGCAACTTAAAGAAAGAAGAAAAAGTGGAAAATTACACGATATAGTTTTAGTAGCTGAAGGTGTTGGAAATGTTATAGAAATAGAAAAAGAACTTTCTAGTAGAATTTCAACAGAAATCAGATCAGTTGTTCTTGGACATGTTCAAAGAGGTGGAACTCCAAGTGCATATGACAGAGTTTTAGCAACAAAATTTGGAGCGAAAGCTATAGAAATTTTAGAAGAAGGTCTATCTGGTGTTATGGTTGGAGTGGAAAATAACAAAATAATTGTTCATCCTCTTAATTATGCTTGGGAAGGAGAAAACAGTTATAATCTTGAAGAAGATTTTAAATTAGCTAAAGATCTTGCTAAATAATTGGAGGTTTTAATGGAAAATATATTATCACTAGTTAGAGAGGAAAGAAAAAAAAATCAAATAAAAAGAGAAATTGAAGAAAATGAAAAAAGAATTAGAGATAACAGAAAAAAAATAGAACTTTTAAATAACTTAAAAGAATACATAACTCCTGAAATGAAATATAAAGATATAATAGAAATTATCGAAAATATGAAATTCGATTACGAAAATAGATTGGATGACTATATAATAAAAAACGCCGAGCTTGGTAAAATCAGGAGAGAAATAAATAAAAAAATGAACGATTTTAAAAAGTCTTTAGTTAAGGAGTAATTGTATGTCTACAAAAAGTATTAAAAAACTTATACTAGAGTTGTCTAGATTGCCTGGTGTTGGAGAAAAATCAGCTAAAAGATATGCTTTTTTTATACTTAATCAAAATGACGAATATGCAAAAAACTTATCTGAAGCAATAATAAATGTAAAAAAATATGTAAAAAAATGTCCAATTTGTCATTCAGTATGTGAAGATGAATTATGTGAATTTTGTTCTGACAGAACTAGAGATCATTCTATAATATGTGTTGTAGAAGAAAACAAAGACATATTAACAATAGAAAATACCAATAAATATAATGGTGTTTACCATGTTCTAGAAGGTACATTAAATCCTCTTGCTAACGTTACTCCAGATAAATTAAATATAAACACTTTAATAGAACGAATAAATAATAGTGATGTAAAAGAAGTAATTCTTGCTCTTAGTACTGGTATAGAAGGGCAATCAACATCTATGTATCTACTTCAAATTTTAAAAAAATTTGAAATAAAAATAACTAAATTGGCAAGTGGTATACCTATAGGATCAAATATAGAATTTGCTGATATACCAACTATGGCAGAAGCTTTAGAAGGACGTATAAAACTTTAAAAAGGATTGATGAAATCAATCCTTTTTTAATTTGGTATTTCTAAGCTATCATCTTGTTTTTCTATGTTTTCTTCAAGAACTTCATCTTTTGGTATTTCTTGATTTTCTATAACCTTTTCCATAAAATTACTTCCTGATATAGCTTCCTTAACATATACATTATAATCACCGGATATATCCATTTTTAAATTTACTGTATAAACTTTATCTGATATTTTTATAAATATTACTCCGCTTTTTCCTTTTATAAAAAATTTAGCTTTTTTGTTTCCACTTAAACTTTTATAAGGCTCTCCTTCAACAGAATATTTTATCTCTGTTAACGGTGTTATATTATTTACCATTGTTATATCGTGTTTTTTACCAGTTATAAATAAAATTATAGAAATTACTATCATGATAACCAATACTACAATATATCTAATAAACCTCTTCATTAGTTATCACCTTCTATAGATAATTTCTTTTCTAATTCCAGTTTTCTTTGTCTTTCTTTTTCTTTTTTTCTTCTCCATTCATACATTATAAGAACAGTCGCTATTATACCATAAGACATGAAAACTCTAAAATATTCTCCTATTTGTGCTGATCCCATAATTGCTTTCCCTGCTCTAGGAGCTAATATAAACATAGTATGAAATAATATTACGCCACTGACAGCATTAGGTATAGTAGCTCTAGCAACCGATGCTCCTCCAACAAGTAATGCAGCAACAGAGAACATACCTATTTGCTCGTGACTATTATAAGTATTCATTGTTCCTAAATTTTGTAAATAAATAATTTGTCCAAATCCCGCCAATACTGTTGATATAACTATTGACATAAGTCTAGTCTTATCCACTTCTATTCCTGCAGAAGCTGATACTTCCATATCTTGACCTACAGCTCTCATATCTTGACCTAATTTAGTTTTTCTAAACCAAATTATGAAAATACATAATATAATTATTGATAAAATTGTTAAAGTTGGTATTGAAAATTCTCCTATTTTAAATGATAAAGTTTTATCTAAAGCTCCAGATATATCTGATAAGTTTACAGTGTTCCTAACTCCTCTTCCAGAAGAAAGTAATATTTTTCTATCAGTAATTGGAATAAGAGTTCCCATAAAATATAATATTATAAGCTGGTAAACCCCATTTATAAAATATCCAAGTATCATAGAAGTAATCATTTCTCTTCCTTTTGCTCTATTCAAAACTGATCCTCCTATGATTCCAAGTATAGCAGATATAGGAATTGATATTATCATTGCTAAAAATAATCCCTGTAGTCCTATTATATGCCAATCTGAAACTAAAATTAAAGCTATTTGACCACCCATAGCACCTAATACTATACCAAAATTTAATCCCATTCCAGCTATTATTGGTATCAGTAATGATAAAACTAAAAATAAATTTCTAGAAATTCTACTAATTATTTCATTAACTACATAAGAAAATCTCAATCCAGAAAGAGGAGCTATTATGATAATAATTATAAGCATAAAAATTGGAACTATATTATTAGTTAAAAATACTTTTAATTTTTTATCCACGTTTTCCACCCTCTTTTCTAGTTAGTGCGTAAAGTATCATTCCATTTGATACTATTATTCTTATAGTTTCTGACATATCTGTCTTTATTATAGCATTTACAACTGTAGGAGTCATTGTAAGTATTCCTTGAAACAAAAATGTCCCTATAATAACATGCCATACATTAACTTTATTAACCGAAGCTCCCCCAATTAATATAGCTGCTATAGCTGGGAAAGCCATGTTAAATGGAGCTAAATATAATTGGATAAACCCAAAACTTTGTTGATATAATATTATTCCTATGGATGATAATACAGTAGAAATTATCACTGATTTCATTCTAGTCTTGTCTATATCTATACCTATAGATGCTGCAAATTTATCATTTCTACCAACAGTACTCATAGCTATTCCTGATTTTGTTTTAAAAAATATCCATATTGCAAAAACAAAAATAGCAAAAAATAATATTTCTCCAATAGGTAATATGTCTCCTAATGCCCCAAAAGGTTTATTTAAAACATCTTGCCAGTATTTTTCAACACTTATAGTTGTTCTAAGACCAGAACCTCCATATGCCCAAATCATATCAGTCTTATTGAAAGGTAATAATAACCATAACATACACATAAAAGAAACTGAAGAAAATCCGATGTATGTTGCTATCATCATTTCTCCACCCTTTACTTTATTCAATATATAACCATAAATTATTCCAAATATTATAGCAAAAGGTAAAGCAAATATTATGGCTGCTAAAAAACCAGAAAGTCCTTTAATTCCAAGTTGTAAACTGATTAACGCTCCTATCAACCCTGCTTCTACACCAAGTGGCATTCCAAAGTTCAATCCTGTTCCAGATTCTATCATAGGCACTAAAGATAAAACTAAAATAGTATTCATTCCAAATCTAACAAGTGTGTCTTCTATTCCTATTCTTAATGGAATTCCTACAAATGGTGAAATTATATATGTAGATAATAGGAAGGCACCTATGATTAATCTTGGCCAACCAATTTTATTTATAATATTAGTTAGTTTCTCCATTTGTTGTACCCTCCTTTATTCCAGACATCATTTTACCAAAAATTATAATATCTTCTTTTGGATCAAGTATTCCAGCTAATTTCCCTTCATTAATTATAGCTATTCTATCGCAAACACTTCTTAATTCTTCTATTTCAGAGGATGTTATAATAATAGTTGTCCCCTTTTCTCTATTGTATTCTTTTAAAGTATCAAGTACTAATTGTTTTGCTCCTATATCTATACCTCTTGTTGGTTCAGATACAAAAAGTAATTCAGGTTCCATAGTGAAAGCTTTAGCCATACAAACTTTTTGTTGGTTTCCTCCACTTAACTCTCCAACATTTTGTTTCTCACTAATACACTTTATATCTAATTTTTTTATATAAAAATCCGCATTCTCTTTCACTTTTTCATTGTCTACAGTATTAAAAATAAATGTTTTCTTAAAAAATTTATTTTTGACTTGCATTGCTGGATAAGCAATATTATTTTCTATACTTTCAGATAAAAGTAGCCCCACTCCTTTTCTATCTTCAGAAACAAAAAATATTCCTCTATCTAGTGGTATTTTTGGATTATTTAATTCTAATTTTTTACCTTTATATAGAACTTCTCCTCCAGAAGAATATAGTCCCATTATTCCATTAGCTATCCCTATTTTACCTTGTCCAGCCATTCCACCAATTCCTAAAATTTCTCCTTTTTTGACTTCTAAGTTTAAATTTCTAACAGTTTCACCAGGCATATCTACCCATAATTTTTTTATCTCTAATATATTATCTTTACTTTTAGAATCACATTTATCCTTATTATAATTAAAATCTACTTTACGTCCTATCATCCATTCAGTAATCTCATTAACATTTGTATCTTTTACTCTTACAGTATTTATTAATTGTCCATCCCTCAATACTGTAACTTTATCAGCAACTGTCATTATTTCATTTAACCTATGAGTTATAAATATTATTGCTATTCCTTTTTGAGATATACTTTTAATAGTTTTAAGTAATATTTTAGCTTCCTCTTCGGTCAAAACTGCTGTTGGTTCATCTAAAACTAATAATTTTGTATTTTCTCTTTCTATTTCTCTAGCTATTTCAGTAAATTGTTTATACGCAACTGCCATATCAGCTATTTTATCTATTGGATTTATTTCTACACCTAATTTAGAAATAGATTTTTCTGCTCTTTTTGTATTTTCTTTATAATCAATTACTTTAGTTTTATCTCCAAATAAATATTTAATTATATTATTTTTTGTAGATTCTCTATTTAACACTATATTTTCATTAGCTTTAAATCCAGGTATAAGTGAAAATTCTTGATGCACCATTCCTATTCCAGATTCTAAAGCTTCGAAAGGAGACGAAAAATTAACTAGTTTTCCATCAAAATAAATATTTCCACCATACCCTCCAGTATTTTTTATCACTTCCATACCAAAGATAATTTTCATTAGTGTAGATTTTCCAGCTCCATTTTCTCCAACTAATCCTAATATTTCACCAGGAGCCAAATCAAAAGAGATATCTTTTAGAACTGTGTTTTCTCCAAAAGATTTAGAAAGATTTTCTATTCTCAATAAAACGTCGCTCATATCTTTCTCCTAATTTTTTATAAATTAATAAGGAAGGGCTTAAAATTCCCCTCCTTATTTAAAATAACATGTTTTATTTAACTATTTTAAAGTATTTTTCAGGAACTTCAACTTTATCTATTCCCATGTATCCTTTCCCAAATACATAAGTATCTTGATATAGGAAGAAGAAATTATCTTTTTCTACACCATCCGCATCTTGATATTTGCTTCCATTCCATCCAGCACCAGGAGTGTATTTTTTGAAAGATTCTAATAATGCATTAAGATCATGTATATCAGCTGATCCTTCTAAAACTCTCATTCCAAAATCAACTAAAGATTGTACGCTCGAAAAATTATACGAATAAGCCCATGTTCCCATTCTTCCTGATCCACCAGCTTTTTCAACTGCTTTTTCTACAGTACTTAATATCTTAGGCCAATCTCCTTTTTCATCATCGTTAAATTTTACTCCTAAAGCTCCAGGGTAGCCCATAGTTGGAGAAGGAAGGTCAGCTTCTATAAAATATCCACCTTTAGCAGCTATTTGTTTTAATAAAGGTTCAGTTTGAGCATCATTTGTTGCAAAAAATGCTATATCTTTTCCGTATTTATTAATCCAGTTAGGAACTTGTTCTAATATAAATTGTTGTGCACCAGGAACTCCAACATCTGATACTGGGTCAGGAGCTGACATTTCTATATATTCCATTCCTAAATCTTTTGCAGCTTCTTTCATGATTGCTCTTCTTCTAGCTATTAATTCATACCCTAAATGTCTTGGGAACGAAATATGCATAAACTTATTTGCTCCTAAATCTTTAGCAACTTTTAAAATTAAATATCCTCTAGCTATACTGTCTGGATGTACTGATAAATCTGCAACTTGTGAAACAGTTTCAGGATCTTCATGTGGAGTATTGATTAAAAGCAAAATATCAGGTCTTTTTTCTCTTATTTGTTTATAAGCCGCGTAAGTTCCTGGTATTCCCTCAGCCATAACTATAATTTTCATTTCAGGATCATCAGCAAGAGCAACTATTTGAGATATTGTAGTTTCTTGTTCTTGCATAAAGTTATCAGGGAAAGTTATATGTGTAACTCTTCCACCATCTTTAACTGCTCCATATTCTTTAATTACAGCTTCAGCTCCACGAAGTCCATCTTCAGATTGAGAAACAGTCCCAGAGACTATTCCTATATGATAATCTTTAGGACGCTCTTGAGATACTTCTGTTTTAGCTCCATCTGATTCTGTAGGAGCTGTTTTTTTCCCGCATCCAACGAAAGCGAATAAAGCTAGTAAACTAAATCCTATAAGATATTTTTTTAGTTTCATTTTATCATCCCCTTACAAAAGTTTAAATGTTCTTTTTTTTAAGACATCTATTTTTTTATTTCGAACATTCTATAATTTTATTATAAATATGTCAATACTTTTTTTATTTTTTTTATTTTTTGAAAAAAATTTATCAAAAATATTAATTCTAGCACAGTATAAATTATTTATAAAGAACTAAATAAAAAAAGAGACCTTTTGGTCTCTTTGAATCTAAATGGCGCTTCCTAATGGACTCGAACCATTGACACTGCGGTTAACAGCCGCATGCTCTACCGACTGAGCTAAGGAAGCATATTGTTTGGCAAGTACCTATCCTCCCAGGCCGCTCCCAGCCAAGTACTTTCGGCGTTTATGGACTTAACTTCTAGGTTCGGAATGTTTCTAGGTGTACCCCCATAGCTATTCTCACCAAACTATTATGTTCTCCTCGAACATTCAAAACTATATAGTAAAACTAGGTTAAAACTTCGATGTTTAGTATTGGTCAGCTAAAAACATTGCTGCTCTTACACCCCCAACCTATCTCCTCCTTGTCTCGAAGGTTTCTCAAAAGAATACTTATCTTGAAGTCAGTTTCCCGCTTAGATGCTTTCAGCGGTTATCTAGTCCAAACGTGACTACCCAGCTGTGCCACTGGCGTGACAACTGGTACATCAGAGGTTTGTCCATCCCGGTCCTCTCGTACTAAGGACAGATCTTCTCAATATTCTAGCGCCTACAGTGGATAGGGACCGAACTGTCTCACGACGTTCTGAACCCAACTCACGTACCGCTTTAAATGGCGAACAGCCATACCCTTGGGACCTGCTTCAGCCCCAGGATGAGATGAGCCGACATCGAGGTGCCAAACACCGCCGTCGATATGAACTCTTGGGCGGTATCAGCCTGTTATCCCCAGAGTACCTTTTATCCGTTGAGCGATGGCCCTTCCATACA
>JAEWEF010000054.1 GCA_023389595.1 Fusobacteriota bacterium | reverse complement strand
TGATATACCCTAATTTTGACATCCAACTTGGAGAAATCTTAAAATTTATAAACTTATTTAGAAATGTTTGTGCTCATGAAGATAGGCTTTTTAATCTTGAATTTAAATATAAAAATGGAACTTATCCTAGAATAAGTCTTCCACATATGACTACCCCTGTGAATTTTTCATCTAAATTATATGATTTGCTAGTACTTTTAAAAATTTTTTTAACTAAAATTGAGTTTCAGCAATTAATAAAGCAAGTAGAGGAAGAATGGAATAATCTTGGAGTATATTTAGCACCTAATATTTTGAATGAAGTTATGATAAAGGCAGCTTTTCCTAAAGATTGGAAAAATAAATTATAATAAAAATCTCCTGTAGCTACTGACAATAGCATACAGGAGCAAGAGTGTGATACACCCTAAAAATATTGATAACACAAGTATATCACACTTATTTTTTTAATGCAAATAAAAAGGAGTGTGATTTTTTTTATGAGAAGACCAAACGGCAGCGGTACAATAAAATTATTAGATAAAAGGCGACGAAAGCGTTATGCTGTGTATGCTCCAGCTATTATGGACTATGAAAACAGGAAAATAATACAACGATTGATTGGAACATTTGCAACAAGACAAGAGGCGGAGCAAGCTTTGCTTGATTACAGCCCTTATAATTTTGAGGTATCCAAACTAACTTTTAAACAAGTCTACAATAATTGGTTAAATACTGTAAAAGACGATATTAAAAAATCATCATTTAATAATTATGTGGCAGCTTATAATAAGAACCTCAAAAAATACGATGATTTTATTTTTAAAGATTTGAATATGATTTTTTGGCAAAATGAGATTAAAGAAGGCAATATAAACTCAAATGCAAAAAAAATTTTAGGAATGATTTACGGCTTCGCTGTAAAGTATGAAATTGTAAACAAAAATATTATTAGTTTTTTAAAAACTCCAAAAACCGAAAGACAAGTTATAAGAAAAGAATTTACAAAAGAGGAGATAGAACTATTAAAAAAATTGTCTGATACTGACGATATGGCAAAATACTTATATATTCTAATACATACAGGGCTACGTATAGGAGAATTTTTAAACTTGAGAAAAGATGATATCATTGACAACAAATTTATAAGAGTTAGAGAAAGTAAAACGAAAAGCGGAGAAAATCGAATTATACCTATACATAAAAACATTGAAAAATATTTTTTCACAAACAAAAATGACGACTACATTTTTTTTAATGTAAAATACAGAAGTTATATGAAATTTTACAGATACTTTTCAATTTTCAATGAAAAATATTTTCAAAACTCCCACACAATACACGACACACGACACACATTCGCAACACTTCTAACACGTAACGGTGTAAATGAAGCTGTTATTATTAGCATGATTGGACACTCAAATATAAAAATAACTAACGATTTTTACGTACACGCAAACAAGGAAGATATGGAGAAAGCAATCAATTTTATATCGTAACTAGTGCGTAACTAGTTAAAAAAAAAGTGCCGATTTTACGGGTGTTTGTGATTTGCTTTTTTGAGTAATTACAAAACACTAAACGCTCGATAAAATCGGCTTTTAATAATATTTTTTGAGGGTAAAATATAATTTGTGCAATTTTATTATTAGTTTCTGTAATTTGTAGTAAAGCCGGTATAGAGGCTGTAAATCCAGTGACAAACGAAGTTATAAAAGCAAAAAACTTACTTGAAAGAGAAAATTTACAAACTTTTATTAAAAAAATGACAACTGTATTTCAATCTTTCCCACCTTTAGGTGTGGTTCTAGTATCTCTTTTAGGTATAGGTTTAGCAGATAAAACTGGTTTGCTTGGTTCATTTTTAAAAATTGTTGTTACTAAGGTAAATAAAAGTTTCATTTATATAGCGATAGTAACAATGGGTATCGTTTTTTCAGGAATAGGTGACGCAGGTTTTGTAATAATGCCTCCGCTTACAGCAATCTTATTTATTAGTATAGGTAAAAGCCCTATAGTTGGAATTTTATTAGCTTATGCATCTGCTGCCGTAGGTTTTACTTCTGGATTATTTGTAAGTTTGAATGATATTTTGCTGTCATCATTTACCATACCAGCAGCAAGAATAATAGATCCTAATTTTAATGCTTCCCCTGCAATGACTTTATATTTTAATTTGGCAAATGCAATTTTACAAATTATAGTTTTAACTTGGGTTACTAAAAAAATTATAGAACCTCGTTTTTCAAACGAAATCCAAAGTGATAGCAACGAGAAAAATCAAGAATTAACTAGTCAAGAAGTTAAAGGATTAAAATTTGCAGGACTTAGTGTTCTAATTTATTTCATAATTTTATTTTTATTATCTTTAGGCAATAACGCTTTCTTAAGAGATGAAAACGGATCTTTAGTTTCACTTAATTCAACTTTTATGGGCGGATTAATTATTTTGATGAGTTTTGCATTTTTCTTGGCAGGACTAGTTTACGGTTTAGTTGTTGGAACAGTAAAAAAAGATAAAGATGTTGTCAGAATGATATCTAGCAGTTTAGGAGACATGGGTGGCTACATACTTATAGTATTTGTTTCTGCTCAGTTTATATATCTTTTTTCTGAAAGTAACCTTGGAGTTATAATGGCAATAAAAGGTGCTGATAATTTAAAAAATATCGGTTTTACAGGATTCCCATTAATACTTGTATATATTTTATTAGTTGCATTCATAAATATTTTTATAGGAAGTGCTTCTGCAAAATGGGCTATCTTATCGCCAGTTTTTATTCCTATGTTTTTGTTACTTGGTTACGACGCAGCACTTACTCAACAAGCATATAGAATAGGAGATTCAGCAACAAATATGATTTCACCATTATTCCCTTATATGCCTTTGATACTATCTTTTGCTGCAAAGTATAAAAAAGACATAGGACTTGGAACCATAATAGCTAATATGTTACCTTACTCTATTATATCACTAATAGCTAGTACATTGCTTTTAATAGTATTTACACTTTTAAATTTACCGTTTGGGATTTAAGTATTATTATATAAATATGAAAAATAAATAATTTAAAAATAAAAAAGGAGATGATTATAAATGTTAAACGAAAAAATTAAAGAACTTGCTAAGAAAAATTTAGACTATGTTGTATCTTTAAGAAGAGAATTACACCAACATCCTGAATTAGGTTTTCAAGAATTTAAAACCGCAGCTTTAATTAAAAGAGAATTAGAAAAATTAGGAATAGAATATAAAAGTGAAGTTGCTCACACTGGAGTAGTTGGACTTATAAAAGGAAATCATCCTGGAAAAACAGTTTTATTGAGAGCTGATATGGATGCTCTTCCAATTTTAGAAGAATCTAATGTTGATTTTAAATCAAAAATTGATGGCTGTATGCATGCATGTGGACATGATGGACACGTTGCAGGACTTTTGGGTGCAGCTATGATATTAAATGAATTAAAAGATGAAATTCACGGAAATATAAAACTTGTATTTCAACCTGCAGAGGAATCTCCAGGTGGAGCAGAACCAATGATAGAAGAAGGCGTTTTAGAAAATCCTAAAGTTGATGCCGCATTTGGTTGTCATATTTGGCCTGCATATAAAGGTGGAAAAGTAATAGTTAAAAATGGAGACTTTATGGCTCATCCTAGCGAATTTATAATAAAAGTTTCAGGTAGAGGAGGACACGGTTCTTTACCAGAATTATCTATAGATCCAGTTGTAATAGGTGCTGAAATTATAATGGGAATTCAAAATGTAAGAAGTAGATTTATTTCAACTTTTGATCACGCAGTTATTTCTTGTACAACTATTCATGCTGGAAATGCTCGTAACATAATACCTGATACTTTAGAAATTGGAGGAACAGTAAGAAGTTTTTCTGAAGATCTTAGCACAGAAATTTTAGATAAAATTGGTCAAATTGCTACAGGAATTGCAAAAGCTTATGGAGCTGAATGTGAATATATAGTTGAAAGAATGTACCCACCTTTAATTAACAACGAAGAGACAACAGATTTATTAAGAGAAACTGTTAAAGAAATGTTAGGTGAAGATGCATTAGAAGAAATGAAAAATCCTTTAATGGGAGGAGAAGATTTTGCATATTTTGCTCAAAAAGTTCCTGCAACATTCTTCTTAGTTGGAGTAAGAGATGATGC
>JAEWEF010000048.1 GCA_023389595.1 Fusobacteriota bacterium | reverse complement strand
AATCGACGCTGTAATTTTTGATCCACCAAGAAAAGGGTTAGAGAAAAATATTATAGAAATTATCGATAAGGCAAATATAAAAGAAATTGTTTATATTTCTTGCAATCCATCAACTTTAGCAAGGGATATAAAATTATTTTTAGAAAAGGGATACATTTTAGAAAAAATAAAATCTGTTGACATGTTTCCTCAAACAAGCCATATTGAAACGGTAGCTTTGATTACAAAAAAATAAAAGAGAATTTTTTATTGAATAGAGTGTTTTAATAAAAAAATAATTAAAATGGAGGTTTTTATGATACCGAAATACGATGAAATGTATAAAGAAGTACTTTTAGTTTTACAAGATGGAAAAGAACATAGTATGAAAGATGTAAGAGAAAAGGTAGCAAATATCTTAAAATTATCTGACGAAGATCTTAAAGAAAAACTAGAAAGTGGTATTAATAAATTTGCATCTCGTATAAATTGGAGTTGCGTTTATTTAAAAAAAGCTAAACTTATTGAATCATCTAAAAGAGGTTTCGTAAAAATTACTGAAAATGGTAAAAAAGCTTTAATAAGCAGTGAAAATATAAATAATAGTTATTTATATAAGTTCGAAGAGTTTAGAGAGTTTATTGGAAGAAAAATTTCTAAATTAAATTCTGAAGTAAGTATAGAAATAGAAGATGACACTCCTCAGGATAAAATAGAACAATCTTTTGAAATAATAAATAAACTTTTAGAAGAGGAAATATTGGAAGAAGTTTTAAAAAGAAATTCTGATTTTTTTGAAGTGTTAGTAGTTAAGTTATTACAAAAAATTGGTTATGGAGGTTTTGATATAAAATCTGGAATAGTAACACAAAGGAGCAACGATGGCGGAATTGACGGAACGATAAGAGAAGATAAATTAGGATTTGATATGATATATATCCAAGCTAAGAAATGGGAAAAAGATAGTAGTATAGGTAGACAAGAACTTCAAAAATTTGTCGGAGCTCTTGCTGGAAAAGGAGCCAGTAAAGGATTATTTATAACTACTGGTAAATTTTCCGAAGGGGCAAAAAAATATTCCAAAGAACAAAAAACAGTAACAATAGTATTGATTGATGGTAAAGAGTTAGCAAAATTAATGATAGAATATGATTTGGGAGTTTCTGTAGAGAATATTTATAAGCTAAAAAGAATAGACGGTGATTTTTTTAACGAAATGTTATAAATTTTATATTTATTCTCAATAAAACTTTAAAGATTAAATAGCAGTGTTTAAACTGCTATTTTTTATTTTTACAATGAAAATAAAAATTAATAAACTTGACACTAAAAAATAATGAATATATAATTTTAGAGTAATAAAAATACATTTTTAAAAGGAGTAAAAATGAGAGATATAAACCAACTAAAAGAAGTTGCTAGAGAACTTAGAAGGTCTATTATTAGTATGATAAGTTTAGCTAAATCTGGACATCCTGGTGGATCACTTTCCATAGTTGAAATACTTACAGCTTTATATTATGATTGTATGAATATAGATACTAAAAATCCTAAGATGAACGGAAGAGATAGACTTGTTTTGTCAAAAGGACATTCTGCTCCCGCATTATATGCAGTTTTAGCAGAAAAAGGATATTTTCCTAAAGAAGAGTTATCAACTTTAAGAAAATATGGTTCTATACTTCAAGGGCATCCGGATATGAAAAAAGTTCCTGGTGTAGAAATTTCTACTGGATCTTTAGGACAAGGATTATCTGTTGCAAATGGAATGGCTCTAAACGGAAAAATTTTCAATGAAAATTATAGAGTGTATGCAATATTAGGAGACGGTGAAGTACAGGAAGGACAAATTTGGGAAGCAGCTATGACATCATCTCATTACAAACTTGATAATCTTTGTGTATTTTTAGATTCTAATAATTTACAAATAGATGGAAATGTTAACGAAATAAAAAATGTAGAACCTTTAGATAAAAAATGGGAAGCATTTGGTTGGAATGTTATTAAAATTGACGGGCATTGTTTTGATGAAATATTTGATGCTCTTGACAGAGCTAAAGAAGTTAAAGGAAAACCTACTATGATAATAGCAAAAACTATTAAAGGTAAGGGAGTTTCTTTTATGGAAAATGTTTGTGGTTTTCACGGATCTGCTCCTAATGAAGAAGAAACTAAAAAAGCATTGGAAGAATTAGCTTAAGGAGGATCGAATGAGTAAGAAATCTACTAGACAGGCCTATGGTGAGGCTTTAGTTGAATTAGGAAAAAATAATAAAAATGTTGTAGTTTTAGATGCTGATCTTAGCAAGTCAACAAAGACAGATTTATTTAAAAAAGCTTATCCAGAAAGACATATAAATGTTGGAATTTCTGAAGCAGATTTAATAGGGACAGCTGCTGGACTAGCAACTTGTGATAAAATTGTTTTTGCATCTACTTTTGCAATGTTTGCTGCAGGGAGAGCTTTTGAACAAATTAGAAACACTGTTGCATATCCAAAATTAAATGTAAAAATAGCTCCTACTCACGCAGGAATTTCTGTTGGAGAGGATGGAGGGTCTCATCAATCTATAGAAGATATAGCACTTATGCGTGCTATACCAGGAATGGTAGTTCTATCACCTTGCGATGCAGTTGAAACTAAAAAAATGGTAATGGCTGCTGCAGAATATTATGGTCCAGTGTATTTAAGACTTGGAAGATTAGATGTCGAAACTGTTCTTGATGAAGAAAATTATGATTTTAAAATCGGAATTGCAAACACTTTAAAAGATGGAAAAGATGTAACAGTAATTTCTACTGGACTTATGACACAAGAAGCATTGAAAGCTGCTACAGAATTAGAAAAAGAAGGAATTTCAGTAAGAGTTATAAATATGGGAACCATTAAACCTCTTGATGCAGAAACTGTTGTTAAAGCTGCAAAAGAAACTAAATTTATTGTAACTGCTGAGGAGCATTCTGTAATAGGTGGATTAGGTTCTGCAGTTTCAGAATTATTATCAGAGGTTTATCCAACTAAAGTGAAAAAACTAGGAATTTACGATAAATTTGGGCAAAGTGGAAAAGGGCAAGAACTATTAGAAAAATATGAATTAACTGCAGAAAAAATTATTTCTATGATAAAAGATAATTTATAACATAGTTATTTTTGTTTTAGATATTTTAAGTTAAATTCGTATATTTAAATTTTAGAACTTGATATTAAACAAAATTATAAAAAGGTTATTAGTAGTAACTTAACGGAATTTATTAATTATTATATAGACGTATAAATTAATTATAAAATTAAGGCACCTACATGAAGGTAGGTGTTTTTTATTTGACTTTTAGAAATAAATAAAGATAAAATACATTCTTATTTCATAAAAAATTGATTTTACGAAATAAACACTATAAGCTTAACACTACATTTTTAGTTATATAACAATATACGTAAAAGAAATTTATAAAAAATACCTCCAAAATGGAGGTATTTAATTTTAATAGTAGTAAACTATTTAAGTATCTATGGCTGGATGAATATATTTAATACAGTATGTAACTTCTCTGTAATTTATAACTTGAGAAATCATAAATAGATTTCCAAAATCATCATAAAATTTTAATTTTTTAGTGTCATAAATATCGTTGTCAACTATGAGTCTAACAAATTCAGTTATAGGTATATCTACATGATTTAAAAATTTAGTCATGCCCACTATTCTTCCATCTTTAATTTTTAAGTTTATAAAAAAAATTCACATAAACGCGTAGTTAAAGATATTAAAACAAGAAAAGAAAAAATGAAATAGACACCGTATACAAAGTTGCGTTCAGATTGTACGACGAAATTTAGTGTTGGACGTATGTATAAAAAAATAGCTGAAGAACTACTCCAATATAAAATTATTTGTTAAATTAATGTATCATTTTTTTGTCAATAACATGTACTGTTCATTCTAAATAAATTCACTTTTTGATTAAATATAGATGGAATAATTTTAGAAATTTGTTTATATTTTTATAAAAATTAAAATATAAATTTTTACTATTGATAAAATATAAAAATTGTGTTAAAATATATCGTGAAATTTAGAACATATTCGAGGAAGGTGAAAAGAATGAAAAAAGGTATACATCCTGAATTTAATTTAGTTGTATTTGAAGATATGACTGGTCACCAAATTTTAACTAGATCAACTAAAACTTCAAAAGAAACAACTACTTATGAAGGAAAAGAGTATCCAGTAATTAAAATAGCTGTTAGTTCAGCTTCTCATCCATTCTATACAGGTGAGCAAAGATTTGTTGATACTGCTGGAAGAGTTGATAAATTTAACAAAAAATACAATTTTGGAAAATAAGAAACAGGATATTTTATCCTGTTTTTTTATAAGTGATAGGAGGTATTGCAATGGCTGTAATAGAAATTAATCACCCGCTAATAGAACATAAAATGACTATACTTAGAAATATTGAAACTGATACAAAATCATTTAGAGAAAATTTAAATGAAATCGCTAAATTAATGACATATGAGGCTACTAAAAATTTAAAATTACAATCTATAGAAGTACAAACTCCGCTTATGAAAACTACTGCTTACACTTTGGGAGAAAAAGTTGCAATAATTCCTATACTTAGAGCTGGACTTGGTATGGTTGATGGAATATTAGATTTAGTTCCTACTGCTAAAGTTGGACATATAGGAGTTTATAGAAATGAAGAAACTTTAGAACCAGTTTATTATTATTGTAAATTACCTGAAGATATAGCTAACAGAAAAGCTATAGTTGTGGATCCCATGCTTGCGACTGGAGGATCAGCTATCTATGCTGTAGACTATTTAAAAAATAATGGAGTTAAAGATATAATATTTATGTGTTTAGTATCAGCTCCAGAAGGAATTGCAAAATTACTCAATAAACATCCTGACGTACCAATTTACACTGCCAAAATTGATCAAGGATTAAATGAAAATGGTTATATATATCCCGGTCTTGGAGATTGTGGAGATAGAATTTTTGGAACAAAATAGAAAAATAAAAAGGATGCTAAAACATCCTTTTTTTTATTTTATATTTAACATTTTATCAAGCCTTTTTAAATATCTATTCAGTTTTTCAAGTTCACTTTTTTCTTTAACTTTTTCGCCAGAATAGTAAAATTCTACACTGGAATAGTTGTTGTTATCCAATAATTTTCTGCTTTCAAGTTCATATATTAATCTGTTTATTGTCCCATCATTGCCGTCAAAAAAATGAATTTTATTTTTAAAAATTTCTGCCAAAGAATCTTTAAAATAATTAAAGTGTGTGCAACCTATTACAACAGAAGAATAATCATCAAGATTGAAATTTTTAAATTTGTCGTTAAGATAATCAGTTATAATTTTTTTATCAAAAATTTCACTTTCAGCAAAACTAACAAGTTCTGGTAACGGTATTAAATCGATTACGTGTTCTGTATCAACTCTTTCTATCAAATCTTTTAATTTTTTTCCTTTTACAGTTATTGGTGTAGCCATACATAAAATTCTTTTGTTTTCGTGAAAATTTACAGCTTTTTTAACTGCGGGTTCCATTCCTATAATTGGGATTTTAAATTTTTCTCTCATTATCTGAATTGCAGCACTCGTTGCAGTATTACAAGCTATAACTATTGCTTTTACATTTTGAGTTAAAATAAAATTTATTGCTTCATCTACAAGATCAATAATTTCTTCAGTTGTCTTAGTTCCATACGGGACATTTTTTTTATCCGCAAAATATATAAAATTTTCTTTCGGTAGTTTTTTTAATGCAAGATGCAAAACAGAAAGACCACCAATACCAGAATCGAAAATAGCAATTTTCATTTTTAACCTCTTATTTTTATAAATCGTAAGCACTTGAAAGATATTTTTCTCCAGAATCAGTAGCAAGAACTACTATTCTAAGACCTTTGTTTGCATTTTTTTTAGAATATTCCAATGCAGCGGCAAGAGTTGCACCAGTAGATATACCAGCAAGTATACCTTCTTTTTTACTAAGTTCTCTCATTTGATGAAATGCAATCGGAGATTCACATACTAATACTTCATCTGCTAAAGACATATCAAAAACATCTGGAATTTTTCCGGCACTCATCCCCATACCTTGTATAGTGTGAGGGCCTATATATCCTTTAGAAAGCAAAGGAGATTCAGCAGGCTCGACAGGAAAAGTTTTTATGTTAGGAAGTTTTTCTTTAAGTTTTCTAGCTGTTCCTGTAAAACTTCCTCCAGTACCTGTTCCACAAATAAAGACATCTACATTTCCATCCATATCTTTTAATATTTCTTCAGCAGTATTTTCATAATGAGCTTTAGGATTATTAGGATTGCTAAATTGGTCAGGTATAAAATATTTTTTTTCTGTTTTTTTCATTTCTTCAAGTTTTTCTAAACAAGCTTTCATACCTTTTGAACCATCAGTTAAAATTACTTCTGTACCGTAAGCTTTCATCAAGTGAATTCTTTCTACACTCATATTATCTGGCATAACAATTTTAAGTTTATAATTTTTAACGGCACAAATCATTGCAAGTCCTATACCAGTATTTCCACTAGTAGCTTCCATTATTACAGTATCTTTATCAAGTAATCCTTCTTTTTCCGCTGCATTTAAAATGCTGGCAGCGATTCTATCCTTAGTACTTCCTCCTGGATTTTCTCCTTCTAATTTTAAATAAATTTCATTACCAAAAGTTTCTATATTATTTATTTTAACTATTGGTGTGTTTCCTATCAGATCCACTACAGAATTTACTAACATATTTTCGCCTCCATAAAATTTCTATAAAGTGATTACACGGCTATTATATAATATAAAATAAAAAAAAGATATTAAAATAATTTTTATGTATAGAAATAAATTTTTATTTATTTTGTTTTTAGGAAAAAAAATGTATAATAATTAAAGGAGGAGATATGAGATTATTAAATAGAGAAAGATACCTGCAAAGTTCAGTTATGATTTGCATTGCTAATATAAAAGGTATTGATTATATTTTATTTGAAAAAAGAAATCCTAACATAAGACAGGGGGGAGAAATTTCCTTTCCTGGAGGAAGAAAAGACAAAAACGATAAAGATTTTATGTTCACAGCTATAAGAGAAACTTCTGAAGAGTTAGGAATAGAAAAAAATAAAATGCAAAATATTTCTTATTTTGGAACTCTCGTATCGGCAACAGGAGTAATAATAGAAACTTTTATATGCAAGTTAGATATAAAAGATTTTGATGAAATCAATTATAGTAAAGATGAAGTTGAAAAAATAATTTTTGTCCCTATAAAATTTTTTATAGAAAACGAAGCTGTCGAAGAAAAAATTACAGTGCACAATATTCCTGAAAACGATTTAACAAAATATAAATTTCCAAAAAAATATTATGATAATTGGCGATTGCCAGATAGAACAATAAAAATTTTCATGTTAGAAGATGAAGTTTTGTGGGGAATGACTTCTGAAATTTTAATAGATTTTATTAAAGATTTAAAAAATAATCAACAAGTAGGATTTTATAATTTAAAAATAGGTGAATTAGAAAATGATAAAAAAATTATCTTTAGATGAAATGAATAATTTAGCTACAAAAATGGCAAAAATTGTTGAACCAAATACAACTATAGCACTTATAGGAGATTTAGGAACTGGAAAAACAACATTCGTTAAAAAATTCGCAGAAGAACTTGGAGTAAAAGAAAATTTAAAAAGCCCGACATTCAATTATGTTTTAGAATATTTAAGTGGGAAAATTCCACTTTATCATTTTGATGTCTATCGACTATGTGATGCTCAAGAAATTTATGAAATAGGTTATGAAGATTACATCAATGCTGGTGGAGTTTCTATTATAGAATGGGCTGATATTATCGAAAGCGAGCTTCCAAAAAAATATATAAAAATAACTTTAAAATATTCTGATGATGAAAATTATCGTTTAGTAAATTTAGAATATTTTGGAGATAAAAAAATGGAGGAGGTGCTTTTAAAAAATGTTAACTTTAGCAATTGATACTTCAACAAAAATTTGTAGTGTGGCTCTTTATGATGACATTTTAGGTATAATAGGAGAAACAAATATATACGTCAAAAAAAATCATTCTAATATACTTATGAAACTTATAGATGAATTATTTAAAAATACATTTTTAGATATAAAAAATATAGATAGAATTGCTGTATCAAAAGGGCCAGGTTCTTTTACTGGCGTTAGGATAGCCCTTGCAGTTGCGAAAGGTTTTGCAATTTCTTTAAAAAAACCTCTTTATGCAATAAACGAGCTTGACATTTTAGAAGCGACTGTTAACAAAACTAATTTTAAAATTATTCCTCTAATTGATGCAAGAAAAGAAAGAGTTTATTTTAAAAAAAATAATGAATATGGCAGCGAAGAGTTAAAAAATATTTTGAGTGAATGTGAAACAGAAAATGAAAAATTTTTATTTGTTGGTGATGGAGCTGTAAATTATCAAAAAATTATAAAAGAAATTTTAGGAGATAGGGCAGAAATTTCTGAAAAATTTAATTCAATATCAAGAGCTGGCGTTTTGGCAGAACTAAGTTTGAAAGCTAACGAAGAAAATATTTATACTTTAGAACCTGAATATATAAGTAAATCTCAAGCCGAAAGAGAAAAAGAGGAAAAAGAAGGAAAAATATGAGAGTAATAGGAATAGATCCTGGAACGGCAATAGTTGGATACGGAATTGTTGATTATGAAAAGGGAAAATATAATTTGATAGATTATGGTTGTATAAATACTGATAAAAATTTGCCAATGGAAGATAGATTGTTAATCATTTATAATGATTTAAAAAAAATTTTAGAAAAATATTCCCCTAACGAAATGGCAGTTGAAGATCTTTTTTATTTTAAAAACAATAAAACTGTAATTTCTGTTGGACAAGCTAGAGGTGTTATTTTACTTGCTGGAAAAGAAAAAAATATAATACTTAATAATTATACACCTTTACAGGTTAAAATCGGTATAAGTGGATACGGACGTGCAACTAAAAATCAGGTACAACAAATGGTAAAAACAATTTTGAATCTTGAAGAAATTCCAAAGCCTGATGATGCTGCAGACGCGATAGCAATAGCTATTACGCATATAAATACTTTACTTAGCGGTATACCAAACCAAACGAAAGCGATTCCTAAAAAAATAAAAAATATTTCAAACAAAATTACTGCTGAAGAATATAAAAAGTTATTTGTAAAATAAAAAAGGAGTTATTAACTCCTTTTATTTTTTTACTTATTTAAATGTTTTAATAATCTTTCGCTAAGAGTATTAGAATTAGCTTTTAAAATTCTCATAACTTCAACGTCTGAAGCACCTTTTAACAATTTTAAAGTTCTTGAACAAACTTTTATTTTAATAGGGCTATTATTAACATTAATAGTAGTAACTTGTAGGTTAGGTTTCCAAACCCTTCTAGTTAATCTGTGAGAGTGAGAAATTTTGTTACCACTTATAAGACCAGTACCTGTAATTTCACATCTTTGCATTTTAGCACCTCCTTAAAACCACTTCTTCTAAATAATACAATAAAGTATAACATTTATTTTATAAAAAATCAAGCTAAAAATAAAAGATTGATTTTTAAATTTAATAAGTATAGAATAATGAAAAGTGGAGGTAAAATTATGGCTAATAAAAACAAAAAAAGTAGTATAGTAGTCATAGGTGGAAGCAATATCGATATACAAGGCTCTTCTTTCGAAAAAATAAATATTTCTGATTCTAATGTAGGAAAAATTAGAATGGGAGTTGGCGGTGTAGGAAGAAATATAGCTGTAAATATTAAAAAATTAACTAGTGAAGTTGAGTTTATTTCAGTTGTTGGAGATGACTATTATGGAGAAAAAATTTTGTCAGATTTAAAAGAAAAAAAATTTTACACAGGAAATATTTTAAAAGTTAAAGACAATTCTTCCGTATATTTATCAGTACTTGATAATAAAAATGAAATGGTAGTTGCGGTATCCGATATGGACATTTTAAAAAATATAAATGTTAACTTTTTAAAAAGTAAAATGGATCTAATAAAAAATGCTGATATATTAGTTTTAGATACAAACTTAACAGAGGAAACGATAGAATTTATTGCTAATAATAAGCTTGAAAATCAAAAATTGATAGTAGATACAGTTTCTGTAAAAAAAGCACAAAAAATAAAAAATATTTTAGATAAAATAGATTTTTTAAAAACTAATAGGCTTGAGTTAGAATCAGTTTGTGATGAAAAGTTAAAATCTATGGAGGAAATAAAAAAGTGTAGTTTAAAATTAAATAGTATTGGATTAAAAAATATTTTTGTAACTCTTGGTCCTAAGGGAGTAATATTTTCTAGTTTGACAGAGCAATTTAGAATAACTAATCCAAAAAATATCGAAGTTAAAGATGTAACTGGAGCAGGAGATATTTTTACAGCTGCACTAGTTTTTGGTGTTCATAAAAATTTAAAATCAAAAATTTTATGTAAACTTGCACAGAGTGCCTCGCTTTTAAAAATTACCAGAGATGGAACAGATTTTGAATCATTTAATAAACAATTTTTATTTGAAGGATTAAAAAAATATCATAATATCAATTTATAAGGAGATTAAATATGGAACTAAAAAATTATTTAGAAATAAGTCAAGAAATAAAAGAAGCTATCGAAAAAAATAAACCTGTTGTCGCACTGGAATCTACAATAATATCTCACGGTATGCCTTATCCAAAAAATTATGAAACTGCATTAGAAGTTGAAAAAGTTATAAGAGATAACGGTTGTATACCAGCAACTATTGCAATTATAAATGGTAAAATAAAAGTTGGTCTTTCAAAAGATGAAATTGAACTTTTAGCAAAACAAGGGCTTGATGTTCCTAAGGTAAGTAGAAGAGATATACCATACATATTAGCAAATAAATTAAATGGAGCGACAACAGTTGCTGGAACTATGATATCTGCTGAACTTGCTGGAATCAAAATATTTGCAACTGGAGGTATAGGTGGAGTACACAGAGGAGCAGAAACTACTATGGATATATCTGCAGATTTAGAAGAATTATCAAGAACTAATGTTGCAGTAATATGTGCAGGTGCGAAATCTATACTAGATTTAAAATTAACTCTTGAATATTTGGAAACAAAAGGAGTTCCAGTACTTGGATATAAAACAAAAGAATTGCCAGCATTTTACACAAGTAAGTCTGGATATAATTTAGATTATAAAATTGACGATGCAAAAGATATTGCTAAAATTTTAAAAACAAAATGGGAAGTTGGATTGAATGGTGGAGTTGTAATTGCGAATCCTATACCTAAAGAATATGAAATGGATCCAGTACTTATAGAAAACGTTATTAAAGAGGCAGTTAAAAAAGCTGATGAAAACGGAGTACAAGGAAAAGATTTGACACCTTTCTTGTTAGATGAAATACAAAAAGTTACTAAGGGAGATTCTTTAGAATCAAATATACAACTTGTATTTAATAATGCAAAACTAGCTTGTGAAATTGCAAAAAATATGTAATAAAAAAAGGACTTGTTTATAAACAAGTCTTTTTTTATTTTAAATGGTCAGTATTTGAAAAATCAACAATTTTAGCTTGCCCATCAATAAAGTGTACAATTGTATAGCTAGTATTTTTAGGTATAGGTTCTTCACAAAGTGTTAATCTAGGTTCATTTTTAAATATATGAAATAGAATCTTTAAGACTGCGCCGTGACTAACTACAATTATTCTACTATCATCTTTATTTTCATTTAAAATACGTTTCAATCCTTTCAAAATTCTTTTTTCAGTTTCTTCAAAAGTTTCTCCTCCGTAAATCGAAGGATCATAGTCTATATCATTTGCATAAAACTTTTTGTATTCATCAGGATAGAGATTTTGAAATTCTTCATTAGAAATACCCTCAACTTTTCCCATACCGATTTCTGCAAACTCATCCATACAAATTACAGATAAATTTCTTCCTTCGTTTATACACTCAGCAGTAAATATTGCTCTTTTTAAGTTAGATGAATATATTTTATCAAAATGAATATTTTTTAATTTTTTGGCTAAGAGTTTTGCTTGTTTTAATCCATTTTCTGTAAGCGGTGAATTGGATCTACCTTGAAATCTTTTTTGAATATTCCATTCAGTTTCTCCGTGTCTTACAAAATAAACTTCCATATTGTAACCTCCTAAAATATCTTTTTAGATTATAGCATACACTAAGAGATAAACAAAAATTTGTTTAGGAAATTTAAATTTGATATAATGATATTGAAATTTTAAAATAAGAGGTAAATTATGAACAAAAAAATTTTTGTAGTTTTATTGAGTGGGATGCTTTTATCGGGATGTACAAGTATTAGAGATATGCTTCCAAAAATATCTAGAACACATAAGGTTAAACCTGTAAAACCTATAAAAGAATCTATGCCAGTACAAAAAAAAGATTTATTGGATGAGGAAGTAAGATATGCAGAAATAGATAATCAATATAATATTTTTGATAAGATTAATCTACCTAAACCTAGAAATTATTTTACAAACAAGATACCTTATTTGGTAGCTGTAAATGATAATAAAGATGTGGAATTTAATTTATTTTCATCTTATGACGAGGGGAAAGCTCTTGCATATTATAAAAATTTAAATTATAGAGCTGTTGGAGATAATTCTTTATATTGGAGATGGAAGACTTCTATTTCTAAAAATAAATTTTATGACAATGTAGAAAGTAAATTAAAAAATATAATAAAAAATAATAAGAGAAATGTTTTGAAATTAGTAAATGGTTCGTGGGTAACAACACCTTCTTCTGATATAGGGAATGTAAAATCTGTAAAAGTTGCGGTCAGAGGAGTTTCAGGTGTAGTTAATCATCTTTTGGTTGAAACTTCTAATGGAAAATATTTAGTGTTAAAAGAATACAATGTGAGAAGAATTTTAGCAACTGGTAATAATTTATATGGATCTAAAGGTGGAAGTGGAAGTTATAACAATAAACCAATATCTAATTCTGTCAGTATATTACCTTCAGCTTATTTAGCAATTGATGATAATGGTGGAGAAATAACTATATATGGTAGTGGTTATGGACATGGGGCTGGTATGCCTCAATATTCTGCTTTTGATATGGCTAGACAAGGGTACACTTATGAAGCTATTTTGAAAAAATACTATAGAGGAGCTAAACTTTCTACAGTCAGCGAAGTACTTGGATCACATGATACCGTTAAAGTTGGAATAACTAATAATGGAAATTTAGAACATAAAAGTATGAAATTTAAAAGTGAAACAAGTATTAAATTAACTGATAATAAATTAGTTAATTTAAATATATCACCTGGTAAAATTTTAGAAGTTAGAGGATCGAATGGATCTCTTGTAGTAAATGTTAATGGTAAAGAATACAAAACTAATAGACAGATAAATTTATCAACAGACGAAGGTAAAATAACTGTATATCCACTTAATAAATCTCATACAAATTCTCCTTCATATAGAGGAAGTATAACTATGTATGCTGTTGGATCTTCTTTTAGAATAATAAATAATGTAAATATAGAAGATTATTTATTACAAGTTGTACCTAGTGAAATGCCTTCTAGTTTTGGGGTTGAAGCTTTAAAAACACAGGCTGTTGCAGCTAGAACGTATGCTATAAGTGATTTTTTGAAAAATAGATATACTGATATGGGATTTCATGTAAAAGATACTGTTGAAAGTCAAGTTTATAATAATCAAATAGAAAATTCTTTAGCAACTGAAGCAATAAAAGCGACTGCTGGAGAAATACTTACTTATAATAATAAACCTATAGACGCTAAATATTTCTCTACAACTCCGGGATTCACAAGTAATGCTAGTGATATCTGGTAAAATTTTGAAAGGTAAAAAAATGATAGAAAAAATAATAATTAAGGGAGCTAGACAACACAATTTAAAAAATATAGATATAGAAATTCCAAAAAATGAATTTGTAGTTATAACTGGAGTAAGTGGGAGTGGAAAATCTTCTTTAGCTTTCGATACAATTTACTCTGAAGGACAGAGGAGATATGTAGAAAGTTTATCAGCTTATGCAAGACAGTTTATTTCACAAATGAATAAACCAGACGTTGATAGAATAGATGGACTTGCTCCTGCAATTTCAATAGAACAAAAAACCACAAATAGAAATCCTAGATCTACAGTTGGAACTATAACAGAAATATATGATTATATGAGACTTTTGTATGCACATATAGGCTTACCTCATTGTCCAATATGTCACAGAGGAGTTGAAAGACAATCTATAGATGAAATTGTAGAAAATATTTTAAATAAATTTAAAGAGGATACTAAAATAGTAATATTATCTCCGTTATTAAAAGATAAAAAAGGAACTCATAAAAATGTTTTTATAAATCTATTAAAAAAGGGATTTGTTAGAGTTAGAGTAAACGGAGAAATTTTGTATTTAGAAGATGAAATAAATTTAGATAAAAATAAGAAACATGTTATAGAAGTTGTTGTAGATAGATTATCTGTAAAAAAAACTGAAAGAGATTTTGTAAGCAGACTAACTCAATCTGTAGAAACTGCAATAGAATTGTCTGGTGGAAGAATAATATTAAATGATGGAGAAAAAGATTATTTTTATAGTGAAAACTATTCTTGTCCTGAACACGAAGATGTAAATATACCTGAATTGAATCATAGATTATTTTCTTTTAATGCTCCTTATGGAGCATGTCCAGATTGTAACGGTATAGGAAAAAGCTTAGAAATAGATGAGAATAAACTTATATTAGATGAAAAGCTTTCTATTATGGATGGAGGTATATATATACCTGGTTGTGCAACATCTAAAAAAGGATATTCTTGGACAATTTTTAAAGCGATGGCAGATCATCATAAAATTGATTTAAATATACCTTTTCAAAATTTAAGCAAAAAAGAAAAAGATATAATTTTATATGGAACAGATGATACTTTTAATATAGATTTTGAATCTAAGGAATTTGAATTTCATGGCAAAAAAACTTATGAGGGTATAGTTAAAAATTTAAAAAGAAGATACAAAGAATCTTTTTCTGATGCAATGCGTGAAGAAATTGAAAATAAATTTATGGTTGAAAAATTGTGTGCAACATGTCACGGTAAAAGATTAAAAGATGAAGTATTATCCGTTACGGTTGGGAATAAAAATATAATGGAAGTTTGTGACATGAGTGTGAGAAAATCTCTAGAATTTTTTCAAAATTTAAAATTAACTGAAAAGCAAAAAATAATAGCAAAAGATATATTAAAAGAAATTATAGAGAGACTTTCTTTTATGATAAATGTAGGTCTCGATTATTTGACGCTTTCAAGAGAAACAAAAACTTTATCTGGAGGGGAATCTCAAAGAATAAGACTTGCAACTCAAATAGGATCAGGACTCACTGGAGTTATTTATGTTTTAGATGAACCTAGCATAGGATTACATCAAAAAGATAATGACAAACTTTTAGAAACATTAAATAGGTTGAAACAAATTGGAAATACTTTAATAGTTGTCGAACACGATGAAGAAACTATGTTAAAAGCTGATAAGATTTTAGATATAGGACCTGGAGCGGGGACTTATGGTGGAGAGATTGTTGCATTTGGAACTCCAAAAGAAGTTATGAAAAATAAAAAATCTGTAACTGGACAATTTTTAAGTGGAAAAATTAAAATTGAAATTCCAAAAAAGAGAAGAAAATCAAATGAAAAAATAAAACTTTTTGGTGC
>JAEWEF010000001.1 GCA_023389595.1 Fusobacteriota bacterium | reverse complement strand
ACTTCGTTTAAAATTCTGCTAGAAACTTTTTCTAAAAATTCATAAGGTAGATGCGACCAAGTTGCAGTCATAAAATCTATTGTGTTTGCTGAACGCAGTACAGCTGTATATTCGTAAGTTCTTTCATCTCCCATAACGCCAACAGATTTTACTGGAAGCAAAACAACAAAAGCTTGTGAAACTTTGTTATATAAATTCGCATTTCTAAGTTCATCTATAAAAATTGCATCGGCCTCTCTTAAGATATCAGCTTTTTCTTTTGTTACTTCTCCAAGTATTCTTATTCCAAGACCTGGACCTGGAAATGGATGCCTATCTACCATATAGTCTGGTATTCCTAATTCTCTTCCAACTTTTCTAACCTCATCTTTAAAAAGTTCTCTAAGCGGCTCTATAAGTTCAAATTTTAAATCTTCAGGTAAGCCTCCAACATTGTGATGAGATTTTATTGTTGCTGATGGCCCTTTTATCGAAACGGATTCTATAACATCGGGATAGATAGTTCCCTGTGCTAAAAAGTCGGCGTCCTTCATAAGTTTCGCCTCTTCATTAAAAACTTCTACAAATTCTTTCCCTATAATTTTTCTTTTCTCTTCAGGATCAGTAACTCCTTTTAATTTTTCCAAAAATCTTTTTTCTGCATCCACACATTTTATATTCATGTCAAAGTTTTTTGCATAAATTTCCATTACGTTTTTAGCTTCGTCTTTTCTAAGCAGTCCCGTATCTACAAAAATGCATGTAAGTTGTTTTCCTATAGCCTTACTTATTAAAACAGCAGCAACTGATGAATCGACTCCACCGGATAGCCCAAGTATAACTTTTTTATTTCCTACTTTTTCTTTTATATCTTTTATTGTATTTTCTATATAATTGTCCATCAACCAATTTTTTTCTGCTTTTGCTATATTCAAAACAAAATTTTTAAGCATATCGAATCCAGTTTCAGAATGTGTTACTTCTGGATGATATTGAAAGGCATAAATATTTTTATTTTCGTTTACTATGGCAGCCACACAAGAATCAGTATGGGCTATCATTTTGAAATCTTCAGGAATTTTTGTTACGTGATCTCCGTGACTCATCCACACTCTTGTGTTATTAGGTATATCTTTGTAAATTAAATTTTTTGTATCGTCTATTAATAATTCTGCCTTACCAAATTCTTGTTTGTCAGCTCTTTCAACTATTCCACCAAAAAGCTGAGTTATAAGTTGCATTCCGTAGCATAGACCAAGTACCGGTATATTTTTTTCGAATAATTTTTTATCTACCGTAGGAGCATTTTCAACATAAACTGATGCGGGACCACCGGACAAAATTATTCCAGCAGGATTTCTAGAAAATATTTTTTCAACATCTTCATAATATGGTACAACTTCAGCATATACTCCCATCTCTCTAACTCTTCTTGCTATCAGCTGGTTATATTGTGAACCAAAATCAAGAATTACAATTCCTTTTTCTTTCATACCTTCCTCCACTCTTTTTTGTTTTAATTTTTGTTTTTAAAAAAGTCAATAGATGACTCCATTGACTTTCTATTTAAATAGGCATTTAATAAGCCGGGTTTTGTATTAGTCTATCATTTATCTTGTATTGCAATCACTTGCAATCTCTAGCGACTCACCACGAAAGAGGACGAGCAGCCCCTATACTTTCTAACTTAGTCTTGCTCCAGAGGGGGTTTACCTAGCTTTTTTAATTTCTTAAAAAACTGGTGGTCTCTTACACCACCTTTTCACCCTTACCAAAATGGCGGTTTGTTTTCTGTGGCACTTTCCTTAAAATTTCTTTCAGCAGCCGTTAGCTGCCCTCTTGCTCTACGGAGCCCGGACTTTCCTCTATAAATAGCGATAAACTCAAATACCTATTTTTTAATATTTATTTCTTCTTCCTCATTTTCTATTTCAATTTTCTTATTTTTATGTTTTTTCTTTTTATTGTATTTTTTAAATTCTTCTACACCTTTTATCACAACTATTGCAAGTATTAAAATAAGTATAGCTTGTTTAGTTTTACTTTTTTGTTGTGGTTGCTCTTCAGTAAGTTTGTAAGGATTTGCATCATTTACATCTACATCACTTATGGCTGCAGAAATTCCATCAAGTAAAGTTACTATATAGTTTTTATATTCCTTTGACTTTAATATTTCTTCTGCACCAGCAAGAATTTCATCTAGTTCTTCAGATTTTTCTTCCACATCTATATCTTTACTAAAAGAAATTTCAACCTCGTATTTATTTTTATCTTGTTCTTTTTTCAAATTTAACATTAAAGTTTTTTCAGGTTCTTCTACTCTAAATCCCTCACCAACTTGCATGGTATTTACATAAACATTCAATTTTTTGTTAGCCTTTATCTCAGATATTTTTTGCTCTATAACTTTTTTGTCCTCTGCCGGCAACAGATTTAAACTATCGTTTATATTTGCAAAAAGCATGCAACTAATCGATAAAAATATAGTTATTAATAATTTTTTCATAGTTCTCCTTGCTAGATGAAATTAAAAACGGGTTCATCATTGTAAATTAAAAATTCTAAATCGTTTCCGTTCAATTCATTTAAAATCAATTCGTAAAAGAAGTGCTCACTTTCGTAGTGACCAAAATCGATAACGTTAAGCTTTGCCTCTCTTGCATCAAGTGCATCGTGATAAGAGACATCTCCTGTAATAAATAAATCTACTCCAAAATTTTTTGCCTTCTTCCAAAAACTCATTGCAGATCCATTTATTATACCAATCCTTTTTATTTTTTTGTTTATGTCGTAACCTATGAATCTTAAATTTTTAATTCCAAGTTTCTTTTTTAAAAGTTTAACGTATTCGTTTATGCTGGCTTCTTTTTCTAAATCAAAATATCTGCCTATTCCAAATTCATTCGTGTCGTCGGTTAAAATTTTAATATTACTTGCACCAAGTTTAGAAAGTACGAAATCGTTTAATCCTCCGATGGTAGAATCTAAATTCGTGTGCATACAATATATGTTTATATCATTTTTGATTGCAAGCATTAAATTTTTTCCTAAAACGCTATAACTGGTTACAGATTTTATAGCCCTGAATATCACGGGATGATGAGTTATGATCATGTCAACTTTATTTTTAATTGCATTTTTCAAAACTTTTTCCGTAATATCCAAAGAAAATTGTATTTTTTTTATTTCCTTTTTATGATCTCCTACTAACAGACCAACATTATCCCATTCCTCAGCATGTTCAACGGGAAATTTTTTTTCTAGTAACTTGATTATTTTTTCTGTCTTCATAGTGCGATACTTTCTCCAGATAAACTCAGTTTTAAATAAATTTGTCCCAATTTTTTAATGAATTCTTCATCGTCAATGTTTAACATTTTTAAAATTTTTGTCTTGTCTTTTGCGTTGTTGTATAGACCTAAGTAGTGATCAAAAAGTATAACTTCTTCATCGTCAATTACGTAGGGTATATTTTCGTATTTCAATTGATTTTCTACAAGTTTTTCAAGCATATCAAGTTTTTTTTCTCTTTCTTCTATAAGTTTTGCTTTTTCTTCCCTAAATTTTTTTGCTTTTTCCTTGTCTAAAATTCTTCTCGGTTTTTGCCCGTGATGTAAATTATATTTTTCATCGTGTATGTATTTTTTAAAAATCATCTTCCTTTCGAAATACTCTTTTTTAATATAATTCAATATACCAAAAAGCATATATGTTCTGGCAAATTTTTCTATTTTCTGTTCATTGCCATCGACTTTTTGACAAAATTGTAAAAAAGAAAGTATGCCCTCTTCTATAACATCAAGTATATGCACTCCATCTCTTAGCATAATTAAAGAAAGATAACATATTTCTCCAAAATGTTTTCTACTTATTCCTTCTTCCTCAAATTCTCCATTTTCTTTTAATTTGTCAAAAAATTCTACTATATAAGTATCTATAACTTCATATATATCGACAATTTCTTCCAAATCTTCATAATCTTTAGAAATTCTTTCAGAAATTGTCATATCATCAACAATCAAATTTTTCTCTTCGATAAATTTTAAAAAATCTTCTTCGTTAAAATCATTTTCTACAATTATTTTTTCAATATCGTAGATATTCATCTATCCTCCTACTATTCTCCCTTAAAGTCTTCCAATCTTTTTTTTCTGCTAGGATGTCTAAGTTTTCTAAGTGCCTTTACTTCTATCTGTCTAATTCTTTCTCTTGTTACATTAAAAATTTTTCCAACTTCTTCAAGAGTTTTTGGAGAGCTGTCATCAAGTCCGTATCTATGTCTTAAAACTTGTTCTTCCCTCTGACTAAGAGTGCCCAAAACGGAATTTAATTCTTCTCTTAAAATTGAAATATTTGTTGCTTCGTAAGGACTTGTTGTTTTGTGATCTTCAACAAAATCTCCAAGTTCGCTATCCTCTTCACTTCCAACAGGAGTTTCAAGAGATATAGGTTCCTGATTCATTTCAAGTATAGTTTTTACTTTTTCAGGCTCCATATTAAGTCTTTCAGCTATTATTTCTGGAGAAGCGTCCCTTCCAGTTTCTTGCAAATAAATTCTAGATTCTTTTTTTATCTTATTAATAGTTTCTATCATATGAACCGGAATTCTGATAGTTCTTCCTTGATCAGCTATAGCTCTTGTAATGGCTTGTCTTATCCACCAAGTTGCATATGTTGAAAATTTGTATCCCTTAGTGTATTCAAATTTTTCAACCGACTTCATAAGACCGATGTTGCCTTCCTGTATTAAATCGAGTAACTTAAGGCCTCTGTTAGTATGTTTTTTAGCAATGCTAACTACCAATCTCAAGTTTGATTCAACAAGTTTTTTACTAGCTTCAATGTCACCTTCGGCAGATTTTTTTGCATATTCTATTTCTTCTTCGTGAGTAAGAAGAGGTATTTGTCCTATTTCTCTCAGATACATTTTAATAGGTTCGTCAACTTTATCGTTACCAAGATTCAGTAATTTTTCGTTGCTAAGTTCTTCCTCACTTATCTCTTCTGCCTCTTCCGGATTAAATTCTTCCATATAATCGAAACGTTCTTCAAGAATTTCTCTTTCTTCCGGAATATCAATTGTATCAACATCTTCAATGTCTGATTCTGTATGTTTCTCAACTTTTTTCTTATCTTTTTTTGTTTTTTTCTTGATGCTGTCATAATCTGACGCACTTACAACTTTTATTTCTTCTTCTATCATTAACTCTATAAGTTTTTCAATAGTTTCAATTGGAAATTCATCTTTTAATTCTTCGTTTATTTCTTCGTAAGTAATTATTTTATCTTTTGTAGCTTTTTGAATGATTCCACGTATTTTATCACTTCTAATTAAATCTCTCAATTGATATCCTCCCAAAAAAATTTTTTTAACTTTTCGTTATAAATTTTGATAAGTGATTCTAAATCTTTTATTGATTCCATTTCTCTTTCTGCTCTTTTTTTATCTACTAAAAATTCTATATTTTTGTCTTCTTTTAATTTTTTTGATTTTATCTGATACCTAATAAAACTTTTAAAAAGCTGTAACTCTTCACTAGCACCTATTCCAGATTCGTCAAGAGGCATCACTCCTAAAATCACGATATTTCTACAAGTCCTTTTTTCTTCTTCACTAAATTCTTCAGCAGTAGTTAAAAATTTATTGAATTCCTTAATCAAAACATCAGTTTGCTTTGTTGATAAATTTTCTACCCTACCAAAAAAAAGTTTTAAAATTTTTTTTGGTAATTCTTCATAAAAATCTTCGTTTTTAAAAAAAACATATCTAGAAGGTTTAATAAAAAGATAATTTATTACTTCCATTTCTATTAAATTTTTAATAGGTTTTACAACTATTTTTACTTCATTTTCTGTCTTAATTTTTTTTCTGTAATTATTTTTTATCAAAAAATCTGACAATATATCTTTTGACATATTCAACTTATCTGAAAGTTTAGATATGTACATTTCTTTTATAAATTTATTAGGTAAATATGAAAAAAAATCTTTAAATCTTTCGACAAATTTTTGTCTACCTATATTATCATTTATGTTGTACAAATTCTTGTACGTTTCATATAAAAAGTCAAATATTTCTAGAGAGTTTTTAACATTTTTTAAAAATTCTTGCTTGCCATACTTACTTAAAAATTCATCCGGATCTTTTGCATTTTCAAAACTTATAACCCTTATATTGAATCCCTGCTGTTTCAATAAAAATGCTGCCTTTTCTGTTGCGGATAATCCGGCGTTATCCATATCGAATGAAAGAATAATATTCTCTGTATATTTTTTTAATAGAGATACTTGCTCTGGTGTTAGTGCCGTTCCAAGTGGTGCAACACAGGTATCAAATCCATGTGAATATGCAGATAACACATCCATGTATCCTTCCATCATTATTGCATAATTTTTTGATTTAATAATTCTTTTTCTCTCTATACCATAAATGTTTCTTCCCTTTTTAAATATGGGAGTGTCTGGTGAATTAATATATTTTGGAATCTCTTTTGAAGTTTCTAAAGTTCTTCCACCAAACGCTATAACTCTACCGTATTCTGAATAGATTGGAAAAATTATTCTGTTTCTAAACGCATCGTAACGTCTTCCTTCTTCATTTTCTTTTATCAATCCCAACTCTAATAAATCTTTTACTTCGTATCCGTTTGAGATTAAGTGATCGTGCAAGGCCGTTCTTTTATTTGGAGCGTATCCAAGTTGATTTTCGTTTATTATATTGCTGTCAAAATTTCTTTTCGATAAATATTCGAGAGCGTTTCTGCTTTCTAATTCAAAAATTTTTTTCATATAAAATTTATGGGCTTGATCCATAATTTCATAATATTTTTCCAATTCAGAATTTTTTTTGTTATCACTTAATATTTTTCTGAGAGTATATCCATATTTTTTTGCAAGTTCTGATGCTGCATCTTCAAAACTTATATTTTTATATTTTGAGTAAAAAGTTATGGGATTCCCTCCCGCACCACAAGAAAAACATTTACATATATTTTTTGCAGGATTAACCATAAAAGAAGGATTAGTATCGGCGTGAAAAGGACAAAGTCCCTTGTAAGAAGATCCCGCTTTTTTTAAGTCTACAAATTCTCCAACGACTTCTTCTATTTTTAGATTGTCAAGTAATTTTTGTATATCTTCGTCTCTGTACGCCATACTCCCACCTCTAAATTTATCTGACAAAGGGGAATAAAAATATTCCCCTGCTATTTAGTATTTAAATTTAATTTTTTTATTTTTTCGTTTACTTTATTATTTAAGAAATCTAATTTCACTTCGTTCTTAACTTCATCGTAAGAATTTTCTTTATATTTTTGTTCGTTAGTTTTTTGATAAACAACTATAGTTTCGTCATTTACCTTTCCTATTTTTACTTCATTCAGATTGCTATCAATTATTTCTTTTACTATAGGATGAGAATTTGTTTCTCCATTAAAAGTCGCATCATCTCTCACTATAACCAGATCGTTATTTTTTTCTACGGCATTATCGAATGTAATTTTATTATTTCTTATGTCTTCAGCTAGTTTATTTGCTCTTTCATTTATTCTTTCAAAAGTTGCTTCAGAAGTTTTAACGGGAACTAAAATATGTTTTGCACTATATTTTCCATCCTTTTCACCATTAGAAATTACATATACGACATGACTACCGTAACTCGTATTTACTACATCCTTATAAATTTCTCCAGATTTCCCAGAAGCAACTGCATCTTCAAAAGGTTTTACCATTTGCCCCTTTAAAAATACTCCCAAATCTTCATATATATAATTTTTACTTTTGATAAGCTCTCTTCCTTTTTGTTCAAAATTTTCTGGAGTAACTTCTGCAAGAATTTTTTTAGCCTCATCTTCCGCTATTTTTTTATCGTTTTCATCTGGGTAAACTGAAATATATAACATCTTTGCTGTAGCAGTTGGATCGACAGAATAATTTTTCTTGTTGGCGTTAAAATAGTTTACTAGATCTTGGTCTGTATATTTCACTTCAGACATCAATTTATTTCTAAGCCTTTTCTCATATTCAGAAAGTGCTTGAGAAAGACTCATTTTTTCATCTATAACTACTCCATTATCTCTTGCAATTTTTATATTTTTTAAAATGTCGTTTATATATTTTACTGCCTCATCTCTTAATTTATCTTTTGGTACACCAAAATATGCTAAATCTTCCATTATTGTTGCAATATTAACATTAGTAACAGATACATTCTCATAAGTAAATTCTTCTTTTTCCATAAAGTTTTCATATTCGGGAGCAATTTCTTCTATTTTCATTTCTTTTTCCAAAGCGTATATAAGATCCGATATTTTATTGTCGACTATAGAATGTTTTATATCATTTATATTTTCTTCAGTTCTCTTTAATTCACGTTGACTTCTTAAGTTATTCACTTCTTCATCTGTAACTTCTGAAAAAAGTTTTTCTACTATTTTTCTTGAAGTAAGTTCTTTCTTTATAGCATCTTTATAAGAATCTTTTGTAAAGCCGTTAACTCTTAGCATCGTATTAAATTGATCCTTATTTCCTATAGCGTCTTCCGTATTTTTATATTCTCTATTAACTTCCGAACTACTAACTTTTACACCAAGTTTTTTAGCAGCCTCTTCTATTAATGTATTTCTTATAACAAGATCTATAGCTCTAACTGTAAGATAGTCTTGATCAAATTCTACTTTTCTGTTAGCAGCGTTTGACGAAAGCGTGTTTTGTATTTCGTTTTTCGCTCTTTCAACTTCAACTTTTTGGATATATTGTCCGTTAATTCTAAAAGCTTCCTGTGCTTTTTTGTTTGCTCTATTTATTCTCATACTAGAATACCCACCATAAACTAATGACAAAATAAATACAACTGTCATAACTACGATAAAAGGTTTCATTTTTTTACGAAATTTTCTAATAGACATTTTTCCTCCTGTATACTTATTATTACTTTATGTCTAAACCGTATTTTCTTATTTTTTCATATAAAGTCGTTCTACCTATTCCTAGAACTTTTGATGTTTCTTGTTTGTTCCATCTAGTTTTTTGTAATGCTATGGCTATAACAACTCTTTCAACATCTTCAAGGTTGTAAATTCCTTGTTCAAGTATTTCTTTAAGAGGTCCAACTCCCACAACAGTCTTATTTTCAACAGTGTCAGACTTCATTTTTATTTCAAGAGGTAGATGTTCTACATCCATTATTTTATCTTTAGATAGTAAAGCCATTCTCTCTATTATGTTTTTTAATTCCATTATATTTCCAGGATAAGAATATTCCATTAAAAATTTCATAGCTTCTCCAGAAATAACTGGAGTATCCCTGTGTAAAACTTTAACAGCTTTATTTAAGAAGAAGTTTGCCAGTAGAGGAATATCTTCTTTTCTGTCTCTTAACGCAGGAACTTCTATAGGGAAGGTAGTTAGTCTGTGAAATAAATCTTTTCTAAATTTTCCTTTACTAGTTTCTTCTTTAAGATCTATATCTGTGCCAACTATAAATCTCACGTCGACCTTTCTTAGTTTATTTCCACCAACTCTTTTAAATTCTCCGTACTCGATACACTTCAAGAATCTTCCTTGAACTTTCATATCCATTTTTGCTATGTCCTCTATGTAGATAGTTCCTCCATCCATTTCCTCCAGAAGACCTTTTTTGCTAGTGTTTGCTCCAGGAAAAGCTCCTCTTTCGTAACCGAACAATTCTCTTTCTATCAGTTCGTCCGGATAGATTACACAGCTAATTTGAGCGTATCCATTTTTTCTTCTGTCACTTTTCCTGCATATATCCTTAGCTATTATATCTTTTCCAGAACCGGTTTCACCGATAATTAAAACTGGTAAATCACTTACTGCAACTTTTTCTATTAAACTTTTAACATCTCTTATCTTAGAAGATTGTCCTATAATTTCACTTTCTTCTTCTATCGATAAAATTCTTTGCTCTAATCTTTTATTTTCTTTTATTATCTTCAGACTGCTGAAAGCCGGAGGTATCATTAAATCTACTTCTGATAGAGACACAGGTTTTTTCAAGTAGGCATATATTCCTTCTCTTGTAAATTGTTCTATTTTTCTGTCGTCAATTTCGTCTACAAGCACCATAGTAATGAAATCTTTTCCTATGCTACTTAATTTTTTCTTCGCCTCTTCAACGCTAAATTTTCCCAATTTTTCATCTAGTAATATTATATCAAAATCACTTTCTCTTATCATATCTATGGCGTCTAATAAATTATTAAAAGTTATTACTTCGTAATGTTCAGACAATTCTTTTCTTATCTGTTTCAATATCTCTTTTTTATCAGAAATAGCCAAAATTGTGTTTTTCATTTACATTCCTCCTTTTTCAGAAATAAACATTCTTTTTATTTTTATGTCATTTTGTATTATATACGATTTTGTGTATTTTTTCAATATATTTATTACTAATATTGCCTAAAAAATTTTCAAAATGTCGTTAAAACTAACAGCTATTATTAATACCATAAGTGCTAGCATACCTACTCTGTGAATATTTTCCTCCGTTCTCTTATTCACTTTTATACCTAACATTTCAAGAATTATAAAAAGAATGCGACCTCCGTCAAGTGCTGGTATTGGAACTAAATTTAAACAACCTATATTAATAGAAAGTATCGCTATCATAAAGGCAAGATTAACTACCCCCATCTGTGCACTATTTCCTATGATTTTAATTACTCCTATCGGGCCAGAAATATCATCTTTACTTATTTTTCCTGCGAATAGTTGACCAAGTCCTACAAAAATATCTTTAAATATACTAAAAAAACTTTCTAAAGATTTTTG
>JAEWEF010000088.1 GCA_023389595.1 Fusobacteriota bacterium | reverse complement strand
AAAAATAATGCCATTTGTGTACTGCCATGTATTTCTAAATTTGGAAAATTTTTATGTAAAAAATACGCATAACCTAAATCTTGAACTATTACTGCATCTAACCCGTGTTCGTATAATTTTTTTACATTTTCGTATAAATAATCTATTTCGTAATCCGTCATTATAGTATTTAAAGTAAGAAAAATTTTTGCTCCTCTAATATGAGCAAAATCTATTGCATCTTTTAATTCTTCCAAGGTTAAATTATTTGCATTTCTTCTAGCACCAAAACCTTTTAGTCCAAGGTATATTTCATCAGCTCCAGAATTTATAGCAATTTTCATTCTATTAAAATCTCCTGCCGGAGCAACTATTTTCATTTTGATATCTCCATGTAAATTTCTAAAGTTTTTTCTTTTAATTTTTCGTAACTTCCATTATTGAAAATTACATAATCGGCCTTTCTCATTTTTGCTTCATCATCCATTTGAGATTCTATTATTTTTTTAGCTAAATTTTTAGAAATATTATCCCTTTTAGAAATTCTTTCTATTTTCAAATTATAATCTGATACAACTAACACCACTTTATCGCATAATGTTTGCATATTTGTCTCGTAAAGCAATGGTATATCAAAAATAATATTTTCATTTTTTATATTTTCATTTTTTATATTTTTATAAAATTCAAAAACTAAAGGATGTATTATAGAATTTAATAAATTCCTATATTCATCAGATTTAAAAATTAGCTCTTTCATTTTTATTTTATTTACATAACCGTCATTTCCTATAATCTCTTTAGGAAATTTTTCAGTTATTTTTTTTATTGTTTCTTTTTTATTTAAAATTTCTTTTGCAATTTTATCTGCATCATACAATTTAAATCCCAAATCTTTAAAAATAGATGAAACTGTGCTTTTACCACTCGCTATGTTTCCTGTTATTCCTAATATCATTTGTACTCCTATAAAATATTTTATTTACTATTATACCATTTTTAGATAAATATTCTATTATTTTATAAAAATCAATGATATACTTAAATATAATAAAAATTATAATAGAGGTTTAATATGAAAAATGATATTTATAATTTCTTGTATTTAAAATTACCATTTTTTAAATTCCTAAATGAAAATGAAAAAAATAATATAATCAATAATTGTAGACATCTTACACTAAAAAAAGGATATAGATTTTATCCTAAAATAGATTTAGAAGGATTAATAATCATAAAGAGCGGACATATAAATGCACTAATTTTTTCAGATGATGGAAGAGAAATTGTTTTGTATAAATTAACAAATAATTCTATAGATATATTGTGTGATGATAAATTTTTGCAAGATATAGAGTTTTTATCTGAAGAAAATACAGAAATTTTATTAATTCCTTGCAAAATTTTTACTGAAATTAAAAATCAAAATATTAAAGCATTAATTTTTGAAAAAGACATACTAGAATCAAAAATTGAATATATTATTATGTTCTTTAAAAATATATTATTTACTCCGGTAAAAAATAGAATTTTAAATTTTTTATATAACCTTAACATATCTGAAATAAACATAACTCATGAAGAATTAGCTAAAAATATTGGATCATCAAGAGAAACTGTTTCTAGAAATTTAAAAATTTTGGAAAAGGAAGGCAGTATTATTTATAAAAGAGGTAAAATTACATTATTAAATTTTATTGAAAAAGATAATAATAAAAAATGGGGATAACCCCATTTTTTTATTGAAAAATTGAAACTTATTTTTTAGTTATATAACTAGCCATTAAATTTATCTAGATAAATATTATAATCTGTTGTAGCATTAAGAAATTCAATGTCGTGAGAAACAATAAATATAATATTATCTTCCTTCTTCATTTTTTTTATCATTTTAGATATTTTTAACATATTGCCATAATCCATACCACTAGTAGGTTCATCAAAAAATATAAATTTAGAGTTTTTACATAAAACAGATGCAATAGCAACTCTTTGTTTTTCTCCACCTGATAGACTCATTGGATGTTTGTCTCTTAAATTAATTATATCTAGACCTGTAAGGACTTCTTCTATTTTTTCGCTACTTAAATTTTCAATTCCAAGCTTCAATTCTTTTTCGACACTATCTGTAAAAAGTTGATGATTTACATCTTGCATAACTAAAGATGAGTTTTTTAACCTATCTTTTTTATTTAAATTTTTACCTTCGAAAATAATTTTGCTTCTATCATTTTTATTTAATCCTACCATTTCTCTCAAAAAAGTAGACTTCCCACAACCATTTTCTCCAACTATACCATAAATGCTTCCTAAAGCAAATGATATATTTTCTAATATTAATTTGTGTTTATCTTCGAACTCAATATTCATAATTTTAATAATTAAATTTTTTTCTTTGGGAATTTCATTTTTAATTAAAGTCATCTTTTCTCTGGAGCGAATACCAAATTTAATTAAATCGTTACTCTCCAAGGATAAAAATTCTTCTTTTCCAAAACTTTCTATAACCCTTCCTCTATTAATTACATAAATACTATCAACTAGATTCATTAAATAATAAATTTGATGCTCAGCAATAATAATTGTTACTCCATTTCTTTTTAAAATTTCTATCATATTTGCTAAAATATCAATATATTTATCATCTAAATTTGCTGATGGTTCATCAAGCACTATTATTTTACATCCAGAAATATAACAAGAAGCTACGCATAAAATTTGCTTTTCCCCTCCAGATAACTCAAAAATACTTCGTCCAAGTAAATGTTCAATGTGAAAAACTTTTAACATTTCTTCCATACGTTCATCCATATTTTCTCGAGATAATCCAATATTTTCTAAGTAAAACAAAAGTTCTAAAGTGGTATTTACATTAAAAAAATGTGTTTTAGGATTTTGAAAAACACTAGCAATTATTAAAGATATCTCGTAGAGCTTTAAGTTTCTTATCTCTTCACCATTTATTTTAATATTACCTCTAATAGATGCGTTTTCGTACTTGTATGCCAATCCATTGATTGAGTTTATAATAGAGGATTTACCACTTCCGCTTGGGCCGGTCAGTAAAACACATTCCCCGTCACTAACTTTTATAGATATATCTTCTAATATTTTATTATCTCCATAAAATAAACAAAGATTTTTTATTTCAAGCACAACCACCCTCCTATAACTACTATAAAAATTGTTATCCCATAAATAAAATCAATTAATTTTATGCTAATAGCAATGTATCTAGTTTTTTTTATAGGATTTGCAATGCATTTAGTTTCAGCTGCTTTAGATATATCATCTGCAATATTAGAAGAAATAATTAAAAGTGGTACCAATACATATTCTAAATATTTTAAAGGATTTTTAGTTTCTATTCCCCTTACCTTCATTGCCATTTTAATATGTTTGTTTTCTTCTATAAACGAAGGAAAGAATCGAAACATGACAGCTATCGGAATGGATATAACCTCTGGAATTTTTATTATAGACATAGATGAAATAATGCTCCCTACATCTGATGTTTTAACTAAAAATTTACCTGCTATGTAAGGTATATAGAACATACGAATTACAAAAATTAAAGAAAAAAATATCTTTATAATAATGGGTAGATTAGATAATATTTTGAAATTTGGAATAAAAAACAAAATAAAAAAAACTACTATGTTTTTTATTGAATCTTTTATACAACCATTTATAAAAAACATAATAGAAATAATAAATACTACTATCCATTCTAAAATTGGATGAATAGAATGGACGACAGTTAACCCTAATAACCCCACAACAAAAAATTTTGTTATGGGGTTAGGGTTTAATTTGCTATCATTTACAATATACATTAAACTATACCTGCTTTTTCAAAATGTTTTTTTAGAAGAGCTTTACCTATATAAGCTCCAATGGCACCACCTATTAAAGCCCCTAAATACACTAACACCATATTCGGATAAGTTATTAATCTTTCTATAGCATCCACATATTCTTTACCCATCATCATTGATAGTTCAATATATTTTTCTTTTGCCCAAAGCATTTGCATTAGAGAACCACAAATCCAAGTATTAAAAATTGTAAAAGATAACATATTATACTTAAAAGATTTATATTCACCAACTCTCCTTATCATTTCAGCAATTAACATAACAACAATAGCGTGTACTGCTATTACATAAGTATGCCCCATTGCAAACATTAAGAATGGAGATAATATTCCTAATATAAATAGTCCCCAAGGTTTTTGAACTTTTAGCATAAATAACATTACTATAGCTCCACTTACTATACCAAGTATGCTAGGATAGACTAAAAATAAAATAGGTACTACACCAATCATTCCTACAGCAAACATTACTACAAAGTAAATTACTGCAAATACACCAATAGTTACTAAATCTTTAATTTCTAACTTTCTTTTTTCCATAAATATCCTCCTAAAATTTTTTAATTTTTTCAAAATAGAAAGTCAATGTGTTATGAAAATAATTTTTATTTTCTTTTTGCTCCTGTTTACTTAAGAGTAACACATAATATAAATCTATAACGTCTCCCTATTTTTGATAAAATTTTACTAGCTAAAAAAAGATAAAAATATTAAATTATTATCTAAATTACATATTGTGATTTTTAACTAATAAATATTTTAAGAGTTTATCATTTTTGTTTCAGTAGCATATTATCATGCAGTTTAATTTCTTACTTTTTCAATTTCACTAAATAATTTAATTGATATATAATACTCATATAGACGATATCGTCGATATGAGTATTATATACCAATTAATAATTTCTTACAACTTTTTTTATTTTTTCTAAAAATTAAAAAGAGGGAGAATAATCCCCTCTAAAAAATTATTTTTATAAAGAAATTTTTATTTCATAAATATATCATTTATTAACAAGCTTATATCAGTATAGCAATTCGGATAATCTATTTCTTTTTTTTCATAATATATTAGTGAAACATCTAAATAATCACACGCTTCAACCTTTTCTTTTTCACCACCAACATCTCCTGACTTTTTACTAACAAGATATTTTATATTAAATTGTTTCATCGTTGCAATATTTAAGTCTTTTGTAAAAGGTCCTTGCATAGCTATAATATTTTTTGCGAGTATGCCACTTTCTTCACATTTTTTAATAACTTCACTTTTGGGTAAAACTCTGAAAAATATATTTTTTAAATTTTTTAAATGTTTAAATTCATCAATACTATTACTACCTAAAGTTACCAAAACATTACCTTCTAAATTAGAAATAAAATCTGTAATTTTTTTTAAATCATCAAAATAAATTACATTTTTTACTTCCAAATTTAATTCTGGTCTTTCAAATCTATAATATTTTATATCTAATTCTTTTGAAATTTTTATAGCATTTAACGATACATTATAAGCATATGGGTGACTTAAATCAACTATTAATGAAACTTGATTTTTTAAAATGAAATTTTTCATTTCATTTTCTTCCATTCTCCTAGCAGAAATTTTTACTCCTGTATTTTTAATTAACTCTTCACCATAAGCAGTTGCAGTAGAAACTATAATGTCCTCTTTCGAAATATTTTCATAACACAAAATTTTTTCAACAAAATTTCTTGAATCTTTTGTGCCACCTATTATCCAAATCATATTTTATACCCTCTCGGAGTTATCATTTTACCATTTTTAACATAACTATTTGAATTTCCTATTATTAAAACTGTAAACATATCTATATCATAATCTAAAAATGTTTCTAAATCACTTATTATACAACTTTCATTTTCTCTGCCAACATTTTTTAAAATTGCAACTGGAGTTTTTGGCGATTTATATTTAATCATTATATCTCTTGCATCAACTATTTGGGTTACTCTTCCTTTACTTTTGGGATTATATATATTTATAACAAAATCAGCTTGACTAGCCGCTTCTATTCTCTTTTTTATAAGCTCAAAGTCTGTTAATAAATCACTTAAACTTATGGTTGCATAATCGTGCATTATAGGAGAACCAACGATTGATGCTCCAGCAATTGCAGATGTAACTCCGGGTATTATTTCTATATCTACATAAGATTCAGATGCAACTTCCAACATAATACCTGCCATACCATAAATACCAGAATCTCCACTACTTATCAAGGCAATGTTTTTCCCAGATTCAGCTAAATGTAAAACTTCCTTACACCTATCAATTTCCATTTTCATTCCAGAAGATATAAGCTCTTTATCCTTAAATTCATCTTTAACTAAATCGATATATGTTTTATATCCAGATATTATATCAACATTTTTCAAAATATTATAAGCTCTTATAGTTATATCTTGCATGTTGCCAGGACCTATTCCTACAACATATATTTTACCTTTTTTGCTCATCTAAATTGTCCTCCTCAAAAATAGATACTGTAACACCATCATATATAAATTTTTTTTCTAAAAATTTTCCTTTTTTATTGCTAGCTAAAAATGCACATGGTTCAGATACAGCATGAACACCTACAATTTCTTTTACAAAATCAGATTTTACAAAAATATTTTCAACATTTGCAATTTTCTCTTTATCAAAAAATACAATTTCTGTTTTGAAAAATTCTGCTGCTTCTAATAATCCTTTTTCATCAGACTTTATATTTATACTAGCAATTATTTTTATACTTTTTTCAGAAATATTATTTTTAATTAAAGCTTTTTTTACAGCTTCTATAATTTTTTCTTTTTCTATTCCACGTCTACAACCTATACCTAAAATTATATTTTTAGGATATATCCTTGTTATATCAATATTTTCTCTATTGGAACAAATTATATACCCGCTTGAGTTATTTTCATTTATAAAAATATTTTTTGGTAAAATTAAACTCACTTTTTTATCATCAACTATCAAAGATGTAACTTTTTTAGCTGTTTCTAAATCTCCAATTCTAGCATTTAATTTTTGTGATATTGTGTCGACCGCTATTTTACCAGTTATATCAGAGCTAGTCGTTATTATTGGGACTGCATTTATTATTTCTGAAATTTTTTTACAAATTTCATTTGTATTCCCTAAATGACCTGAAACTAGTGAAATAACAAAATCTAAATTTTCATCAACAACTAAAATAGCTGGATCTATATCTTTTGATTTTAATAATTTTGTAATTTTTCTTACAACTATACCTGTTGCCATTATAAAAATATGTGCTTTATACAAAGAAAAACTTTCTGTTAATTTTTCATCAAAATTTTTTATAGCATTTGTATTTTTTATATTAAATTTTTCTAAAGTGAAAATATCAATTTCAAATCCTGAATTTGAATTATGAATTTTTTCTTTAATTTCTATTGCTTTATAAGAAGAATTTCTAGTTACTGACCAAACAGCTATTTTCATAATAATATCCTTATTTTTTTAAACCCTTTCTATATTCGTGTGAAAAACTTTTATCATAAAGTTTAGATTTTGCATAATTTTTACCCATAAAATTTCCAACTAATATTTGAGCCGTTTTATTTATTTTTGAATTTTTAACTTTTTCTGCAATATCTTCTAAAGTTCCTAAAACTATTTTTTGATCACTCCAACTTGCTCGTTGTATAACAGCTATTGGTGTATCAATTGGATAATGTGTAGATAATTTTTTAACAACTTCATCTATCATCTGAACAGATAAAAATATAGCCATTGAACATTTATGACTTGCTAATAGTTCCAAACTTTCACTTTCTGGTACTGGTGTTTTTCCTTCAAGTCTTGTGCAAATAACAGTTTGAGAAACTTCTGGTAGAGTAAATTCTTTTTTTATTGCTGCTGCAGCCGCTAAAAATGAACTAACTCCAGGTACAACTTCATATTCTATATCATATTCATCAAGTATATCCATTTGCTCACGGTGAGCTCCAAATATTGAGGGATCTCCTGTATGCACTCTAACAACTTTTTTATTGCCTTTTACACCTTTTAATATAATGTCGATTACTTCTTCTAAAGTCATAGAAGCAGAATTGTATATCTCAGCATTTTCCTTATGACAATTTATAACTTCAATAGGAACTAATGACCCAGCATAAATAATTACATCAGCCTCTTTTATTAAACGTTGTCCTTTTACCGTTATAAGTTCAGGATCTCCTGGCCCTGCACCTATGAAGTAAACTTTTTCCATTTAGCAAATCCCCCTTTTTTTAAAATTAAAGTTGAAAAATATGGGATATCTTCTTCGTTTAATTCTCTTATATCATAATAAACTTTTTGATTTTCTTTTCCACAATTTGATACTAATATTACATTTTCAACATTATTTGTTTTTATTATAATATTTTTTAAATCAGAAAAATTTCTACTAACTTTCATAAAAACTATATTATCAGAATTTTTAATTTCATTTTCTATATTTGTTTCTTTATTAAGAGAAATTATTTTCAAATTTTCATCTCCTATTACTAAAGGAAAATTAAATCTCGATGCCATATCAACAAAAGATGAAATTCCAGGAATTGTTTTTACACAAAATTTTTCTGATAAATATTCTATTAAATATACATACGTACTATATGTCATTGGATCTCCTATAGTTAAGAATCCAACATTTTTACCTTCAGATAAAAATTTTTCTACAATTTTTGAATTTTTTTTACGAGAATTAATTCTTTCATCTAATGATTTCAACATAGGAAATTCTACAAAAATTTTTTCTACATCACTTTTTAAATATTTTTTTGCTATATCATATGCTGTACTACCATCATCTTTTTTTGCTTCAGGTAAAATAATTACATCTAATTTTTTTAAAATATTTACTGCTTTTATTGTAATTTCTTCAGGGTCTCCAACTCCAACACCTATGCCGTAAAATTTATTCATAAAAATCTCCTAAATTTTTTTTATAACTTTTAAAATAAATATTGGGTTTTCACCATACATCATACTATATGGCCCAACAGTTTTAGATCTCGATACAAAAACATTTACTATTTCTATATCTTTGTATCCCATATTTTTTAAAATTTCTAATGCACTAAATTGAGTTTCTA
>JAEWEF010000051.1 GCA_023389595.1 Fusobacteriota bacterium | reverse complement strand
TAATAAGTAAAATGATTAAATGGTGCGGAGAGAGAGACTTGAACTCTCACGTCTGGGACACTAGATCCTAAGTCTAGCGCGTCTGCCAATTCCGCCATCCCCGCAAAATAATGGTGCGTCATACAAGATTTGAACTTGTGACAACACGATTAAAAGTCGTGTGCTCTACCAACTGAGCTAATGACGCGTGGGGTGACTGACGGGACTTGAACCCGCGACAACCAGTGCCACAAACTGGCGCTCTACCAACTGAACTACAGTCACCACTGGAGCGGGAAACGAGGTTCGAACTCGCGACATTCAGCTTGGAAGGCTGACGCTCTACCAACTGAGCTATTCCCGCAAATGGTCGGAATAGCAAGATTCGAACTTGCGGCCCCCTGCTCCCAAGGCAGGTGCGCTACCGGACTGCGCTATATTCCGACTGAATATAAATATAAATATTTAAGACGTTGTTAATTATAGCACTTAAAAATGATTAAGTCAATAATAAAAAAATTTTTTTGTGTGTAACATACAACATCTCATTTAATTTTAAAATTAAAATTCAATATTTTTAGATTTTCACTTTTTTATTTTTTAATTGTCTTATCTTTCGTAAATTTAAAAAAATAACTGTCCAAAAAAATAAACAAAATAACCTATTTGTCTTTACAAATTAGTATCAATATATTATAATTCTATTAATAAATTATAAATTTTATAGAGGTAAAAATGTCTGCGAGAATTAACAGAAGAAAAAAAATGATGAAAAAATTATCTTGGGGTCTTTTTGCGTCTGTTATAGCTTTAATAATATTTGGAGTATTTATAAAAATTTCTGATATAAAAAACGGTGCTGAAGATGCGTTACTATCAGTACAATCTCGTATAGTTCGTGTGGGAGATAAATTTAAGAATTTTTACACTTCCATTTTTGATGCAGAAAAAATTTTAGAAGAAAATAACAGACTGAAAGAAGAAAATGCAAGACTTAAAGCCTTAAACAATGTAAATTCAAGTATACTTGACGAAAATTTACGTCTACTTGACATGCTTGATATGAAAGCTAAAACAACTTATAAAAATTCAAAAATCTGTCGAGTCGTTTTGAGAAAAATTGACGAATTAAATCAGAGAATTTATATAGATGCGGGTTCCGAAGATGGAATTATGAAAGATATGGTGGTTACTTACGGAGATACACTTGTTGGAAAAATTTCTAGCGTGAAAAAACATTTTTCTGAGGTAGAACTTATAAGTAATTCTGATATAAGAATCAGTGCCAGAGTAAAGGACAAAAATTATTTGGGAATAGTACAGGGCAGTGAGCTTGATGATGGCACGCTTGTTTTTGAATCTACGACTCCGGAAAGAAGTTTAGAAGTTGGTGACGAAATTTATACATCGGGTATAAGTGATATTTACGATGAGGGGCTTTTTATTGGAAGGGTGAAAAGTATAAAAAATTCATACGATAAAATTGAAGTTGAGTCCGGATTTTCTACAGAAAATTTAAAGGAAGTTATGGTATTTAAAAAATCGGACGAATTAGGGGTAAATTAATGTTAAAAAAAATATTTTTTGTTGTTTTGTTGAGTTTGTCATCTTTAATTTTTGCTCGTGATATTACAGAAATAAAAAGTTTGAGTTTCGACGTTGCAGAAACAAATTTAACCAGAGAAAAAAAATCGACGGTAAGATACAGTATCGATATAAAATTGCCATCTACCATTAAAAAAGTTATTTATTTTCCAGAAATAAACAAGGGAGAACAGTACATATATAAAGGAACGAATAAAACTGTGTATATACCGGCATTCAACCAAATAAAACATACTGAAACTGACGGCGATGAAAATTTAATAGTTGAGGCCATTAAAAAAATTTTACAAGAATATAAACAGAACACAACATTTAGAAATGATTATGAAGAACAGAAAGTTTTAAATGTTAGCCTTAACGAAAGAAACGGAATAGGAATACAGAGTTATCAAGTTGTTGACGAAAACATTTTACCTAAGACTATATATATATATGATGGTAAAAATAAAATTTTCGAATTGAGCATAGCCGATGTGCAAACTAATTTAGATTTTAGCGATGAACACTTTACCGTTCATAAATCTGAGAACGAGGCAGAAAAATAATGGAATTTTTAAAAAGTGACGGCTTCGTTATAAACAAAACGGATGTAGGAGAGGCTGACAGGTACATTACAGTTTTTTTGAAAGATTTTGGTAAAATGACTTTTTTGGTAAAGGGTATCAGAAAAAGCAAACGAAGAGATAAAATGGCGGTTGAAGTTATGTCGCTTAGTGAATTTATTTTTTATCAAAAAGGCGATAACTATATACTAAGTAAATTTAATAGCATAAACAACTTCGACGAAAATAGAAAAGATATTAACAAATTAAATACTGTCTATTATTTTCTGATAGTGTTAAATTGTATCTTAGTAGAAAATGGTAGAAATGTAAATTTGTACAACTTGCTTAAAAAATCTTTAGAGTTTCTGAATGAAACTCAAGACGAAAGAAAAATAAAGTTTTTAATAGTATATTTTCTGTACGAAATAATACTTGAAGAAGGAATATTATTTGAATTGGAAGAAAATCATTTTTATATAGGTGAAGAGCAGGAAAAACTGTCTCAAAAAGAGGCGGATATTTTGAGTTGCTTATTGAACGGTAAATTTAAAAAAATATTGACAGATATAGCTTATAATGCGGAAGATGCTAAAAAGATGATATTATTGTTAGAAAAATATTTAAATGTTAATTTAGAGTTAAGTATCAGTGCAAAAAAATTATTTTATTGGGGGTAGCAATGATAGACGATATAATGATAGCTGATTTTATGGAAGAAGATCTTGTCTGTTTAGAAATGAAATCTAAAAACAAAAGTGAAGCCTTAGTAGAGTTATCAGAATTAATATCAAAATCGAAAAATATCAATAGTAAAGACAACAGTATATATAAAGCATTGCTTGAAAGAGAAAATTTAGGTAGCACAGGAATAGGGAGAGGAGTTGCCATACCTCACGCAAAAACTGAAAATGCTTCAAAACTTACAGTAGCCTTTGGCATCAGTAGAAACAAAATCGATTTTGATTCTATGGATGACGAAAAAATTGGCATATTTTTCGTTTTTGCTTCTCCATCGAAAGATAGCAAAATTTATCTAAAAGTTCTAGCTAGAGTATCTAGAATAATAAGGGAAGAAGATTTTAGAAAAGAATTGTATAATTGTAAAACGGCAAAAGAAGTTATAGATTGTATTAGATCTAAAGAGGGAGCGTAAATATGAAATGTCCTAAATGCAACGCAAACGATACGAGAGTTGTAGACACAAGAGTTTATCAGGACGGTTCCATTAAAAGAAGAAGAGTTTGTTCCGTGTGCGAGTACAGATTTAGTACTTTTGAAAGAATAGAGGAACCGACTATCTATGTTATCAAGAAAGACGGCGGAAGAGTCCCTTTCGAAAAAGAAAAATTACTTAGAGGATTGAAATCTGCTACCGTAAAAAGAAATGTTAGCATAGAAACTTTGGAAAATATTGTGAGTAACATAGAGGCCACATTAAATAAAAATCATGTAAGAGAAGTTACGAGCCAGCAAATAGGAGACATGGTGCTTGAAAAATTAATTGAACTAGATCAGGTTGCCTATGTTAGATTTGCGTCAGTATATAAAGAATTTGACGACATAAAATCTTTTATAGAAATCGTTGAACAGATAAAGAGAGATTGACAGGTGAATAATATGAAAATAATTTTTATGGGAACGCCGGAATTTGCTCTGCCGTGCCTAGAAAATTTATATAATAAATATGGAATAGAGGCTGTATTTACAAAGATTGATAAACCGAACGCAAGAGGAAAAAAAATAATTTATAACCCGATAAAAGAATTTGCACTGAAGAAAAATATAAAAATTTATCAACCGTTAAATTTTAAAGATGACGAAATTCTAAAAACTTTAAAAGAAATTAACCCAGATTTAATTGTCGTCGTTGCTTACGGTAAAATTTTACCAAAAGAAGTTTTGGATATTCCTAAATATGGAGTAATAAATGTACATTCATCTCTTTTACCAAAATATAGAGGGGCAGCTCCTATAAATGCTGCCATCATTAACGGAGAAAAAGAAAGTGGAGTATCCGTTATGAAAGTTGTTGAAGAACTTGATGCCGGACCAGTAATTTTATCTGAAAAAGTTGCAATAGATGATATGGATAATTTTTTGAGTTTGCACGACAAATTAAAAAATATCGGAGCAAAAATTTTAATAGATGCCTGCGAGCTGATTTTTGAAAATAAAGCAAACGCTATACCACAAGATGAAAGTAAAGCAACTTTTGTAAAACCTTTTAAAAAAGAAGATGGAAAAATAGATTGGAATAACGATAGGAGAAAAATTTTTAACATGGTTAGAGGAATGAGTCCGCTACCTTGTGCATATACTTTTTTGAATGAAAAATTATTTAAAATTTACGAAGTTGAAGAGTATGACAAAAATTATTTTGGAGTGAACGGAGAGGTAGTAGATTTTATAAAAGGGAAGGGCGTTGTAGTAAAAGTTGAAGACGGAGTGGTAATACTTAAGTCTGTAAAACCTGAAAATAAAAAAGTTTTGAGTGGCGTCGACATTATCAACGGAAAATATTTTTCTAAGGGTGATGTGCTATGTTGATAATGGACGGGAAAAGCATAGCAACGAGAATAAAAACTGAAATAAAACAAGAGCTCGAAGAAATTTATGAAAAATATAAAATAAAACCGCGAGTTGCGTCCATACTTGTGGGTGATGATCAGGGAGCAAAGGTTTATATAGCATCGCAGTTAAAAGCTTGTAAAGAAATTGGAATAGACGGCGAAACTTATTTTTTAGATGATAATACGACACAAGACGAACTGTTAAAAATTATAGATGACTTAAATGATAGAAGAGATATAGATGGTATTATGTTAAATTTACCACTGCCTAAACATATAGATTCGACTGAAATTTTAAACAGAATAAAACTCATAAAAGATGTCGACGGCTTTAAGGCAGAAAATTTAGGATTACTTGTACAGAATAATGAAAAATATATTGCTCCATCTACTCCAGCAGGAATTATGGAAATACTTAAAACTTATAACATAGCTATAAAAAGCAAGGAAGTTGTTGTGGTAGGGAGAAGTAATATAGTTGGGAAACCTATGGCAGCGTTAGTTTTAAACGAACATGGAACGGTTACAATATGCAACAGTTACACTAAAAATTTGAAAGAAAAAACAAAAATGGCTGACATACTTATATCAGCAGTAGGTAAGCCACATTTTATAACAGACGACATGGTAAAAAATGGAGCTGTAATAATAGATGTAGGAATAAACAGAGTTAATGGGAAATTAGTTGGAGATGTGGATTTTGAAAAAGTAAAACATAAGGCGTCACATATAACTCCAGTACCTGGTGGCGTTGGAGCTACTACCGTAGCTATGCTGTTATCTAATATACTTAAGTCTTTTAAATTAAATAGAAATTTAAAAATGGAGGAGAAATGAAAAATAAAGTTGAGTATTATATCGTAGATAAAAGAATACTACCTAACTCTATCAAAAGTGTAATAAAAGCAAATGAACTTATACAAAAAAGTAAAATGTCGAAATCGGATGCAATCAAAAAAGTTGGAATCAGCAGAAGCACTTATTACAAATATAAGGACTATATAAAATCTTTTTATGAAAGCGTAGAAAATAATATTTACAGTATACATCTTACTATTACAGATAGATCTGGCATGCTTTCAGCAGTACTTGATACTATAGCTGTTGAAGGGGTTAATATTTTAACTGTCGTTCAAAATATGCCGGTTGACGGAATAGCAAAAACGACTATAATGATACAAACAAATTCTAGTATTTTAAACAAATTTGAAAATATTGTTGCAAGAATAAATGAAATCGACGGAGTAAAAGATATTAGAATAATAGGAAGTAAATAGGTAAATAAGTAAACAAGGAAGGTGCAAATAATTTGGACACGTATTATAATGTGTTGTTGTTAATAATTTTGATTATATTTTCTGGTTTTTTCTCCGCTTCTGAAACTGCTTTAACTGGATACAACAGTATGTTTTTAGAAAAGTTAGATGAGAACAAGCAAGCAAAAAAAATTGAGCTTTTAAAAAAATGGTTGAAAGATCCTAACGAAATGTTAACAGGACTTTTGATAGGAAATAACATAGTAAATATTTTAGCTTCATCTATCGCCACATCTATTATAGTTGCGACTTGGGGCAATTCAGGAAAAACAATTTTAATTTCAACTGTTGTGATGACAGTTCTTATACTTATTTTTGGAGAAATAACGCCTAAACTTATAGCTAGTAATAAGACTTTTAAAATTGCAGAATTTGTTATAAGAATCGTGCATATCATGTCTTTAATTTTTAAACCGATTATATTCTTACTAATGTTCATTTCAAAAATTATAGGTAGACTACTAGGTATAGAAATAAAAACTACTGGCATAGTTGTAACCGAAGAAGATATATTATCACTTGTTAATGTTGGTAATTCTGAAGGTATCATCGAAGAAGAAGAAAAAGAAATGATACACTCCATAGTGTCTTTAGGAGAAACTACCGCAAAAGAAGTTATGACACCAAGAACATCTATGACGGCTTTTGAAGGATCGAAAACTATAGATGAAGTCTGGGAAGAGATAATAGAAAACGGCTTTTCGAGAATACCAATATATAACGAAACTATAGACGACATAGTTGGAATATTATATATAAAAGATTTGCTAGAACATCTTAAAAAAGGTGAAACGAATAAGCAATTAAAAGATTTTGTAAGACCGGCATACTATGTTCCAGAAACAAAGTCTATTATAGATATATTAAAAGAGTTTAGAAAAATACAAGTGCACATAGCTATGGTAATAGACGAATACGGAGGTATAGTTGGACTGCTTACCATAGAAGACTTGATAGAGGAAATTGTTGGAGAAATTAGGGACGAATACGACCAAGACGAAGAGGAGTATGTAGAACAGATATCCGAAAACGAATACAAGGTTGACGCCATGATAGACATTGAAACTCTTAACAAAGATTTACACATAAATTTACCAATATCAGAAGAATATGAAAGTCTTGGTGGACTTGTTATAAAAGAACTGGGAAGAATCTCTGAAACTGGAGATTGTGTCGACATAGAAAATGTAAATATCAAGGTAATAGAAGTTGATAAGATGAGAGTTTCCAAAGCACTAATAACTATTAAAAATACGGAAGATGAGGAAGATGAAGAAGAATAAGAAAAGATATTTTTATACAGGATTAATATCTCTTTTGCCATTAATAATAACAGTTACAATTGCCAACTGGTTATTTAAAATGTCAATCAAATTCGTTCGAGCAACTTTCATAACTAGTATTATTAAAAAAATATTATTTGTGGCATACGGCAACAGTGTAAACCCCATAATGTTTACCGTACTAGTTTACACATTTTCCATACTAATAATAATAATTTTTATATGGATAGTTGGATTCGCAACTCGTATGGTACTACTTGATGCAATACATATCAAATTCAGAAAATTTATAGACAAGGTTCCAGTCATCAATAAAATTTACAACACCATAGGTCAAATTGTAACACTTGTATCTCAAGACGGTGAAGCGGTCTATCAAAAAGTCGTAGCAGTTGAATATCCTCGTAAAGATTCTTACAGCATAGGATTTTTAACGGCAGAAAATAATGCGACAATAAAAAATTCAATACACAGCGAAGAAAATATGGTAAATGTTTTTATACCAACTTCACCAAATCCGACTTCTGGTATGCTTATCTGCGTATCAGAAAGTCAAGTTAAACATTTAGATATATCTGTAGAAGCTGCTTTTAAATTAATAATTTCTGGAGGATTTATTACTGAAAATGACAATGAGGTAAAAACGAATGAAGAAAATATTAACACTGATTAGTTTTGTCTTTCTATTTGCTTGTAGTAATACCAAAACAGTTAGTGATGTAGGAAATTATCATTTCATTAAAGGCTTAAATTACTACCAAAAAAATCAAAAAGATAAGGCACTGAATGAATTTTTGCTTGCAGAAAAAGAGCAACCTACAAATCCTATGATACTTAGGGAAATAGCCTATTTTTATTTGGATATAGGAGATTTTGAAAAAGCAAAACAATACTACGAAAAAAGTATAGAAATAGAACCACACGATGTTACGGCTCTAAAAAATTTAGTGTACATATATTTAAATGAAGCGGATACCGAAAGAGTAGATTACTATCTTTCTAAATTTATAGATAAAAATTCTGACGATTATCTATTTTCTCATTTAAATGTAGCCATCTTTAAAAATGATAGAGGGCAAATATCTTCGACTCTAAATAAATTGATTTTTAAAGAAAACTTCTATAAGGCAAATTTATCAGAAAAAATTTTTAACATTTTGGAAGAAAATTATTCTAAACGCGACTTATTAAAGATTTACGAAAAATTTTATCATTTCAATAGTAAAAATGAAAATGTAATAGCAAGATATTCAAAAGCATTATACGACAATGATAGAAAAGCTAAATGCATAGAAATTTTACTACTGGGAATAGCTGAAACTGACTCAGAAAATCTTCTGGATATGGCTATGGATTTTTACAAAAAAGAAAATAACATTTCAGAATACAATAAACTTAAAAAATTAAAAAAATACTAAAAAGAAATAGGTGAAAAAAATGAATTTAAAAGATTATATCAAAACTATAAACGATTTTCCCAAAGAGGGAATAGTATTCAGAGATATCACTCCTCTGATGAATGACGGAGAAGCATTCAAATATGCGACACAAAAAATTGTCGATTTCGCTAAAGAAAAAGATATAGATATTGTTGCAGGACCAGAATCAAGAGGATTCATTTTCGGCTGTCCCGTTTCATATCAATTGGGCGTGGGATTTGTACCTGTCAGAAAACCAGGAAAATTACCACGTGAAGTAATAGAGTATAAATACGATTTAGAATACGGAAGCAACACTCTTTGCATGCATAAGGATTCTATCAAAAAAGGACAAAAAGTTTTAATCGTTGACGATCTTTTAGCAACAGGAGGAACTATACTTGCAACAATTAAACTTGTTGAAGAACTTGGAGGAATAGTTGCAGGAATAGCATTTCTTATAGAATTAAAAGACTTGAAAGGAAGAGAAAAACTAAAAGATTATTCTGTTTTAACTCTAATGGAGTATTAATAGAAAGAAGGTATCATATGACATATTTGGACGACTTATTATCTAAAATTCACGAAAAAAAATTAAACGTCGATGAAGAAAAAATACAACTAGCTCTTGAATTTGCTAAAGAATGTCACGAAGGACAGTACAGAAAATCGGGAGACGATTATATAATGCATCCCGTTGAAGTGGCAAAAATTTTAGTTGATATGAATATGGATACCGATACTATCGTTTCTGGAATATTGCACGACATAGTCGAAGATACATTGATTACTCTTGCCGATATAAAATATAATTTTGGAGATCATGTTGCACTTCTAGTTGACGGCGTAACCAAACTTGGAACGCTACCAAACGGAACTAAAAATCAATCTGAAAATATTAGAAAAATGATACTTGCTATGGCAAAGGATATAAGAGTCATCATAATAAAGTTGTCAGACAGATTGCACAATATGAGAACTTTAAAATTTATGAAACCGGAAAAGCAAAAATCTATTTCTAAAGAGACTTTGGAAATATATGCACCGCTTGCTCACAGGCTAGGTATAGCTAAAGTGAAGTCGGAACTTGAAGATTTAGCTTTTTACTATCTCTACCCTAACGAATTTCAACAGATAAAAATTTTAGTTGAAAATAAAAAGGAAGAAAGAAAAGATTACATCGACGGATTTATAAGAACGCTCAATAAGATTTTATTGGATGAAAAAATCAAATCAGAAGTTAAGGGAAGATTTAAACATTTTTACAGTATCTACAAAAAAATGTATGAAAAGGGGAAAGAGTTCGACGACATATACGATCTTATGGGTGTGAGAATTATAGTGGAAAATAAAGAGGAATGCTATCACACTCTTGGTCTCGTTCACAATAAATACACTCCCGTACCGGGAAGATTTAAAGATTACATTGCAGTACCAAAGTCAAACAATTACCAATCAATACACACAACTATAGTTGGTCCGTTGGGAGTTTTTATCGAAATACAAATAAGAACAAAAGAAATGGATGAAATAGCTGAAGAGGGAGTTGCGGCTCACTGGAACTATAAGGAACACGCAACTCATAAAGATGACCACATCTATGGTTGGCTTAGAAAAATTCTTGAATTTCAACAAGAATCTGCCAACACAGAAGATTTTATTATGGGAGTTACTGGCGATATAGATAAGGGAACAGTTTTTGTATTTTCGCCTAAGGGAGATATAACGGAGTTACCAGTTGGAGCAACAGCTTTAGATTTTGCTTTTGCAATACATACACAGGTTGGATACAGATGCATAGGAGCAAAAGTAAATAACAGAATAGTAACTCTTGACTACAAATTGCAGAGTGGCGATAGAGTAGAAATTATTACATCAAAAAATTCTAAGGGACCTTCTGTCGATTGGTTAGATATAGTAATCACACATGGTGCAAAAAGTAAAATCAGAAAGGCACTAAAAGATGCCGCACTCGAAAGCACTATAAAAATAGGAAAAGAAAGTCTTGAAAAAGAGCTTTTAAAAATGGGATTAAATTTAAAAGAGGCTGAAGAAGATCCTATAATTAAAAAGCATATGGAAAAAAATAATATTTCTACTCTTGACGAATTTTATTATCACATAGGCGAAAGAAGAACAAGACTTGATATAGTCGTTTCAAAATTCAAAAAAAGAATAGAAGAAGAAAAAGAACTGTCTAATCTAACTATACAAGATTTAATCAACACAAAAGAAAACAAACAAAATGGCGGGAAAAATGATTTTGGTATAGTTATAGATGGTATTAATAATACACTAGTTAAATTTGCAAAATGTTGTACTCCTTTACCGGGAGACGATATAGTTGGATATGTTACAAGACTTACAGGAATTACGGTGCATAGAAGTGATTGTAAAAATTGTCAGTCTATGATAGAAAGAGATCCGAGCAGAGAAATAGTTGTAAACTGGGATCCAAAAATGTTAGAAACGAAAATGAATAAGTATAATTTTACTTTTTCTGTAATCATACAAGACAGACCTAACATACTTATGGATATAGTTACCCTACTTGGAAATCATAAAATAAATATCACATCTCTTAATTCAAACGATATAAAAAGAAGTGGTATGCAATTCAAAAAAATAAGAATAGGAATAGAAATAAATAATAAAATGGAATATAATAACCTAATTAGTAATATTATGAAAATTAAGGATGTTATATCCATAGAAAGATAATAGGAGCTTGCATGAAATTACCAGTTACTTACAAACTAGAATCAAAGGACGGAAAGGCGAGAGCCGGAACTATAAAAACGCCTCATGGAGAAATAGAAACTCCAGTATTTATGCCGGTTGGAACTCAAGCTACTGTAAAGGCGATGAGCAACGAAGAATTGATAGAAATAAATTCTCAAATAATACTTGGAAATACCTATCATCTATCACTTAGGCCGGGAGACGAACTTATAGCCAGACTTGGTGGCTTACACAAATTTATGAATTGGAACAAACCCATATTAACTGACAGCGGTGGATTTCAAGTTTTTAGTTTGGCAGATATTAGAAAAATCAAAGAAGAAGGTGTATATTTCAATTCTCACATAGACGGATCAAAACTGTTTATTTCTCCTGAAAAATCGATAGAAATTCAAAACAATTTAGGTTCCGATATAGTAATGTTACTTGATGAATGCCCTCCGGGATTATCTTCAAGAGAATATCTTATACCATCGATAGATAGAACTTTTAGATGGGCAAAAAGGTGTGTCGAAGCACATAAAAACAAAGAAACACAAGGACTTTTTGCAATAGTACAGGGAGGTATATACGAAGATTTAAGAGAAAAAAGTCTAAACGATTTAAAAACTTTGGACGAAAATTTTTCTGGATATGCAATAGGTGGATTAGCAGTTGGTGAACCACGAGAAGATATGTACAGAATTTTAAATTACATCGTAGAAAAATGTCCCGAAGAAAAACCGAGATATCTTATGGGAGTTGGAGAGCCGGAAGATATGTTGAACGCCGTCGAAAGTGGAATCGACATGATGGATTGCGTTCATCCAACGAGGCTTGCAAGACATGGAACAGTTTTTACGAAAAGTGGAAGACTGGTAATAAAAAATGCAAAATATGCTGAAGATACAAGACCTCTTGACGAAGAGTGTGATTGCCATGTATGTAAAACTTATACGAGGGCGTATATCCGACATCTTTTAAAAACACAAGAAATATTAGGAGCAAGACTTACATCTTATCACAATTTATATTTTTTAATAAAACTTATGAATGACAGTAGAGAGGCGATAAAAAATAAAAACTTTAAAGAATTTAAACAGAAATTTTTAGAAAAATACAACGGGAAATAGGGGGTATAAATGGAAGAAATACTAGAACTGATAAAAGAAAATAAATTAGCACAATTAAAAGAGATATTGATAGCCGAAAACCCCGTCGACATAGCCGAAATTTTTGATGAATTTCCGAAAGAAAAATCGCTGCTTATATTTAAATTATTGCCAAAAGATATATCGGCGGAAGTTTTTTCATATTTATCTACAGATTTTCAAAAAAATATCATAGAAAATATAACCGACGAAGAAATTAAATTTATAATAGATGAAATGTATCTTGACGATACGGTAGACCTACTTGAAGATATGCCGGCAAATCTCGTTTCTAAAATCTTAAAGAACGTGTCGCCCGACAATAGAAAACTTATTAATCAACTTTTGAAATACGAAGAAAATTCTGCCGGAAGTGTAATGAACCCGGAATATATTTCTTTAAAAAGAAATATGAAAATTTCTGACGCAATAGCATATTTCAAAAGAAATGCCGATCACGTAGAAAATAAATCCGTATTTTTTGTTACGGACGATAAAAGGAAATTGGAAGGCTACATCACTCTAAAAGATTTAGTTATTTACGATGACAACAAACTAGTTGAAGAAGTTATGGACGATGCCGTAATAAGCGTTCAAACAAATGAGGACCAAGAAGAAGTTGCCGCACTTTTTAGAAAATACGACGTAAATGTAATGCCGGTTGTCGATGACGAAACTAGACTTGTAGGAGTAATAACAGTCGATGACGTTGTCGACGTAATCGACCAAGAAAATACGGAAGACTTTCATATAATGGCGGCGATGAATCCGTCAGATGAAGAATATTTAAAAGAATCCGTTTTTTCTCTTGCAAAACATAGAATAATTTGGTTGCTCGTTTTGATGATATCCGCAACACTTACAGGACTAGTTATGAGAAAATATGAAGACGCATTACAGTCAGTCGTAATACTTGCAATATTTATTCCCATGCTTATGGATACAGGAGGGAATGCCGGATCTCAAGCGGCTACACTTATCATTCGTGGTATTGCTCTTGATGAAATAACTGGAAAAGATATTTTCAAAGTTTTGTGGAAAGAGTTAAGAGTCAGTCTAGTTGTTGGAACGGTACTATCTTTTGTGAATTTTCTAAGAGTTTACTTTATGGATAGAGTTGGTTTCAAGGTTGCACTTGTTGTTTCTATAAGTATGTTTGCAACCGTAATTCTTGCAAAAATTATTGGAGGTATACTTCCTATAATTGCAAAAGCACTTAAACTTGATCCAGCGATAATGGCAAGTCCATTAATTACTACAATAGTGGACGCTGCTGCACTCGTAATTTATTTTAATTTAGCAGTAAATATTTTAAGCATATAAAAAGAAAAAA
>JAEWEF010000032.1 GCA_023389595.1 Fusobacteriota bacterium | reverse complement strand
ATTTCGGCACCTATTTCTTCCAGACCTTTAAAAAATATTTCTTCAGTTTCTGGATGATCGAAACCGCTATCTATAACGAGTATTCTATCGTTCCCTTTTATTATAAAACAATTTAATGCTCTAAGAGGATTTTTTGGAAGTGTAACCTCATTTAAAAATACATCTTTATAAATTTCTTGTATCATATTATTCTCCTTGCTAAGTTGTTTTAAAACTTTTTCTATATAAATTTCTCAATAAAGATAATATAAATATACAACATAAAAGAACTAATACACCTTCGAAAACTCCTATAAATCTTGTAAATATTTGAATGTATGTATAATTATACATAGGTTTTGGAAACATAACTGAAGAGTAACCTAAAAAAGTTTGTAAACCTATATAAGAATATTTTTCTGTGTAGTTTACAAGAATACATGCAAATATAGAAACAATTACTGCAGGATAGAACAAAAGTGAATTAGATTTTACGACTAAAAAGCAAATCATTCCTATGCAGGCACCTATTAATGCTCCTGCTAGTCTGTGTAAAATTCTGGTATACATAGCATTGATTCCTTTGTCTTTTATTGTTTTGAAAGGAAGTATCATTATAAAAAGTATACTTGTTCCTGACTGGAAAAATATTTCTGAATTTGCGTTTGGATTAAATAATACTGTTGTTGATAGAGCGACTGCTCCACAAAGGCAGTAAAATATTAAATCGCTTTTATATTCTTTGTCTTCTATGATAAGCCCTTCATAAAAATAATGTTCTATATTTTTAAAATCTTTTATCTTAATAAAAAATTCTTTAGTTTCAGAAATTCTACCAAAAATAGAATTAAAAATTAAAGCAATACACGATCCGAAAAGAACGGAGAATATTCTTATGATAACGTAATTTTTTAAATCTGTGGGTAACTCGTGTATACTTCTTGATAAAACTATAAATATAGTCATAGAAAAATATACTAAGGCGTATCCGTAGTTTGTTGTGTTGTTATTGTAAATTGAGTAAATGGTAAATATAAAAACTAGTATGCATACAATGAGTTTATTAGGAACAAATAAACTTGCTATTGAATATCCGAGAAGAGCACCAAAAACTGTTCCGACTATTCTAAGACACGCTTTTTCAACAGATAATTGAAAGGTTTTTTTATAAACTATGTATGCAGAAACGCATGCCCACAAAGAATTTATTAATTCTGTTTTCTGAGCTATAATTATCGTTATAAAAACTGGAATTAAGTGTAAAAAAGATTCTTTGTACTTGTCATGCACTATATAAGACATTTTTATTCCTCACGTTAATACTCATATTTTTAATTCATTATAACATGAAAAATGAAAAAAATTATAATTAATTTTTTTTTGAAATTTATTTAAATTTTAATATAATAAAAATAAAAAATGGTGAAAATATGAAAAAAATAGCTTTAATTTATACAGGTCAAGGGTCTCAATTTGCTGGAATGGGACGAGAACTTTACGAAACAGATGAAAAAGCAAGAAAAATTTTCGATGAAATTTTTGATATTTTACAAAACGATTTAAAACAAGTTATGTTTTATGGTCCCGATGAAAAATTAAACCAAACATATTACTCCCAGCTTGCAATAACAGCTCTCGCAATAGTTCTTACAAAAAAATTGCAAGAAGAAAATAAAATTGAAAATATAAATGTTGTAACTGGCCACTCCTTAGGGGAATATATTTCACTTTTTGCAGCAAAAAAAATCGATATGAAAACTCTTGTTAAACTTATAGATTTTAGAGGAAAAGTTATGCAGGAAGAAAGTGAAAAATTTTCTGGTGGAATGGTTAGTGTTTTAGGAATGGAAGCAGAAAAAATTGAAAATTTAATAAAAAATTTAGAAAATGTTTGGATAGTAAATTACAACGAAAAAAATCAGACTGTAATTGCCGGTGATAAAAAAAATTTGGAGCTGGCAGTTGAAATTTTAAAAGAAAATAAAGCTAGAAGATGTATAGCTTTAAATGTAGCTGGAGCTTTTCACACAAACTTTATGAAAAATGCAGCAGAAAAATTAAAATCAGAAATAGAAAAAATTAATTTTGAAAAAAGTGAAATAAAAATTATATCTAATGTGAATGGAAAAATTGTACAAGACGATGAGCTAAAAAATGAACTTTATCTTCACACTTTTAATCCTGTTAAATGGATAGATGTTGTAAAAACTTTGGAAGAAAATGTAGATGAAATTTATGAGATAGGAGCAAAAATTACTCTCATACCGCTTATCAAAAAAATTTCAGAAAAAAATTTCAATTTAGTACGAATAACAATTTAAAAAATAAAAATAAAAAAATGCAGTAAACTTACTGCATTTTTTATTATTTGATAACTTCTTTGATTCTTGCTTTCTTTGCTGAAAGTCCTCTTAAGTAGTAAAGTTTTGATCTTCTTACTCTACCAACTTTTAATACTTCAATTTTGTCGATGTTTGGTGAATTTATAGGAATAATTCTTTCAACTCCAACACCTGCAGAAATTTTTCTAACTGTGAAAGTTTTAGAAACTCCTCCACCGTTAACTCTGATAACAACACCTTCAAACAATTGAACTCTTTCTTTGTTTCCTTCTTTTACTTTGTAGTGGACAGCTATAGTGTCTCCAGCTTTAAATGAAGGAATATCTTCTCTTATGTAAGATTTTTCTACTAATTCGATTAGTTTTTCTTTCATTTTTTTCCTCCTAGAAGTATTCATTCCATAAATATATAGAAGAGGAATACTGTAATTAACTTTTAAAGTTTATCATATTTGTTATTCGATGTCAACATTTTAAAAGTAACAAAATATTTTTGTCTGTAATTAATGTTTTTGTATGGTATAATGTAAAAAAAATAGGAGGTAATTATGTTTTTAGAACTTTTAAAGAAGAGTAGAACACACAGATTTTTTTCTGAAAAGAAAATAACTGAAGAAGAAATATTAAAAATTATAGAAACTGCCAGATATATACCATCTTCAAGAAATTCACAAAATATAAGATTTGCATATACCGTAGAAGAAAAAATGTGTAGTGAAATTTTTGAAAACATCATTTTGGGAGGATATCTTAAAAATAGGCCTACAAAAATTAATCAACCTAAGGCGTACATTTTATTATGTGAAGATAAGAAGTCAAAAGTAGTTGAAAAAATGACATATTTTAATATGGGAGTATGTGCACAAACAATTAATTTAATGGCGAATGAAATGGGATATAAAACTTGTATACTGGCCAGTCAAAATAAAGAAAAAATTGATGAAATTTTTAATTTGACTGAAGATGTCGATTCTAAAATACTTATAGCATTAGGAGAAGGAATACAAAATATAGAAATAGTTGACGCAAAAATTGGCGACAATTTATTTTATTATGTTGAAGAAAATAAACAATATGTTCCTAAACTTGGACTTGACGAAATGTTGATAAAAAATCAAAAATAAAAAATTTTATTCCTTTTTATAATTTCTTTATAATTGGGTTTGTATTTTTCTATAAGCGACCAAAAACTTTTTTGGTGGTTCATGTGGAAAATGTGGCACATCTCGTGCAAAACCACATAATCTATAAATTCTATATCACATTCTATAAGGTTTATGTTGAATGTGATATAATTTTTTTTAGAGTGATAGGCTCCCCAAAAAGTTTTAACGTTTTTAATGCAGAAACTATCTACATTTTTGTCTAAAATCTTACTGTATTTTTTTATACTTTCTTCAAGTATGGAGCTTAATATTTTATTTTTGAAATTAAATAACAATTTTTCGGCATTTTCTTCGTCACAGAAATTGATACAAAAATTATTTTCGTGTATATAAATTTTTTCGTCAATTTTATTTAAAACTTTTTGCTTTTTTAACTCATAATTTTTACCCAAAAATTTTATATTAATATCGTTTTTAGATTTTTGTATAGATTTCATCTTATTAAGCGTTTTTTCTAGCCATGCAGATTTAGAATTTAGAAATTTATCTATATCTTTCTGTGTAGCTTTAACAGGAACGGACACTTTAATACTACCGTCAGGATATACTCTCAATATAAAATTTTTAATTTTTTTGTACTCTATTGTATAATTTTTATCCAATTAATTCACCTTTTTAGAATATTTTGTATTATTTTATTTAATTTTATATAAACATAATACTATTTAACTATAAAAAATACAAATTATATAAAAAATATTGAAATAAATACAGTTTTACTGTTGACATTAAAAAAAAATTATAGTAAAATCTCCGCAAGAGTAGATTACATTGGTATGATACAACAATTTTGAAAATATATGGAGGTTAATTCAAATGACTAAAAAGGATTTCGTGGTAGCTTTTGCTAAAAAAGGTGGATTAAAATTAAAAGATTCTGAAAGATTAGTTGCAAATTTCTTAGAAGTAGTTGAAGAATCTTTATTAGCTGGAAAAGGTGTTAGATTCATAGGATTCGGATCTTGGGATGTTAAAGTTAGAGAAGCTAGAACTGTAACTAACCCTATGACTAAGAAAAAAATGAAAGTTAAAGCTAAAAAAGTTGTTAAATTCAAAGTTGGTAAAACTTTAGCTGACAAAGTAGCAGGAACAAAATAATTATTTATTAATAAAAAGAGCTATCTTTCGATAGCTCTTTTTTTAATTAATTATTAAATATAAATTGAGTTGAAATTCTTAGATTTTTTCTGCATAAACAGAAACTTGTTTTTTAGTTTTTCCTAATCTTTCAAATTTTACATATCCATCTATTAATGCAAATAAAGTATGATCTTTACCTATTCCCATATTATTTCCGGCATGTATTTTTGTACCTCTTTGTCTAACGATTATATTTCCGGCTTTTACTACTTCTCCGTCATATTTTTTTACTCCAAGGTATTTAGGATTAGAATCTCTTCCGTTTTTAACAGAACCTTGTCCTTTTTTGTGGGCAAAAAGTTGTATATTTAATAAGAATTGCATTTATTTCTCCTCCTTTTCTACAAGCTTAATGTTTTTAGGATATTGTTTAGCAAGCTCCTTTAAAAAAAAATATGTGCTTTCAAGTAAAATAGAAATTTCTTTTCCATAATTTTTAATGTCATTATCATCTAAAAAAACTTCTAAAAATCCATCTTCATATATTTTAAATTCAGGATTTGATTTTACTACTTCCTGAAGACCTATCAGTGTAAGCTGTAAAACTGACGAAATAGAAGCACAAACTATATCGCTTCCTTCTTCAGAATATCCGCTATGGCCAGAAGCTCTATATCCTATTAAACTACCATTTTTTTTAAAAAATTCTATTTTAGTCATAACTATGCATTTATTGAATTTACTTTAATTTCAGTAAATAATTGTCTATGACCTCTTTTTCTGTGGTAAGCTTTTTTAGGCTTGTATTTGAAGTTAATTACTTTTTTCCCTTTACCTTGAGATAAAACTTCTGCAATAACTTTAGCTCCCTCTACTAATGGTTTTCCAACTTTTATTGTATCACCATTTGCAACTAAAAGAACTTCGTTTAATTCTACAGTTGTATTAACTTCAGCATTTAATTTTTCAACTCTTAATACGTCACCCTCTGTAACTTTATACTGTTTACCACCAGTTTTAATTACTGCGTACATATTATAACACCTCCATTGTGTTTTTATAAACGCTGATAAAGGTTGCTGATTACCTTTAGCATGCGCTGAAGATTATTCTAGCATAAAAAATTTATTTTGTCAATGATATCAATTATTAAATAAGTTTTTAAATTTTATCTTTCTTGCATTATTTTTATTTCAACTCTTCTGTTAGCTTGTCTTCCACTTTCTGTGTTATTACTAGCTACAGGTTCATCTGGACCATATCCTAGATGACTAATTCTACTTCCATCAACACCAGCGTTGATAAGGAAGTTTTTAACTGATAGAGCTCTTCTTTTAGAAAGAGCCAAGTTGTAGTCATAACTTCCAGTACTGTCTGTATGTCCTTCAACTAAAACTCTAGATTCAGGATATTTGTTTAAAACAGAAGAAATTTCAAGTATAGGTCTATTGAAAGAAGTAGCTATTTTATCACTGTTAGTTGCGAAAGTAATTCCTCCAGGCAATATAATATTAAGCTCATCTCCTTTTCTTTCGACAACAGCACCAGTATCTTGTAATCTAGCTCTTAATTCAGCCTCTTGTTTATCAAGATAGTGTCCCCATCCAAGGCCTGCAACACCACCAACGGCAGCACCAACAAGAGTTCCTGTTCTAGTTCCACCACTAATTAAATTACCAGCAACTGCTCCAGTTGCAGCTCCTATTCCACCACCTATAGTTTTGTAATTTTTTAAGTCTGCCGCAGAACATCCTGCTAAAGCAGCTAAAGTTAAAGCTATAATAGAAATCTTTTTAATATTCATAAATACCCCCTAATATATTATTAGTTTTTTATTTTAAAAGATATGAGACCGCCATTATTTTTAAAAGTTTTGTACCACATCTTTATATCTATTTTTTTTATTTCAGTATCATCTAAAATTTCAACAAAATAATTATCATTTTCAATGATTAAGGAAATTATAGTAACCCAGTGCCATTTATCGAGATTTTTTTCTTCTCCATTACACAGATTTAAAAATGCGATTGGGATATCATCTTCCAAAGAAGATTTTATAAAATCAACAACTTCATTAAATTCTTTTTTATTTTTTGGAGACAGATCTAATAATTTACATTCGTAAGAAAAGTTATTATCGTTTAAAAAGCTAGAGAAACCATTTGTGAACATTTTAGTGCTATTTAAACCTCTAAATCCTGGAGTTAAATATTCCCATAATATTTCCATAAAAATTAGACAGTTTTTTTCGTCATATTGTTTATAATTATTTTTTTGTAACTCATATATGTATATTGTAGCTGCGACAGTTGCACCACATCCAGCTAAAACTTGTATAAAATGTTTATACCATTCTTGTGATAAGCCATATGAATATTTTTTTTCGCTTCCATCTTTTAAAGTAATTTTTAAAAAATCTATATTGTTTATGCTGTATTTCATATTTCTCCTTTAAACTTCGTTTATCACCAGTACATCATCTGGAAGTATAAGAGTGTTTCCTCTAGGAACTATAGCTTGGCTATCTCTCTTTACCAGCACTATCAAAGCTTTACTCAGTCCTATGTCTTGTATAAGCTTATTAGACCATTTATGGTTTTTATCTACAAAAATTTCATAAAGTTTATTTTCGTGTTTAGATTGGTTGACAGCTTTAGCACTTAGTATTATTATATCTCCTTCTAAAATTTTTGTGTTTCCATTTGGAATAATTCTTTCGTCATTCCTAGATATAAGAGCTAGCAACAAATCTTGTGGAATGTTTATATCTCTTATCAATTTATCTTTCCAGTTGTGTTTACTATCTACTTCTAATTCTATAAATTGTACCGGAACCTCATCGACATAATCTGAAAAAGTTTTTGAAATGTTTTTCTCAGAATCTATCATGTCCAATTTTTTTGCGACGTGAGGTAAGAAACCTCCCTGTATGAATATAGAAAATAAAACTATGAAGAATGTTATGTGAAATATATCCATATTAGTTTTATGTCCAGAAGTTATTACCAATATGGAGAAAACTATTGATGCTGCCCCTCTTAATCCTGCAAAAGCAAATAATATTATTTGGTTCTTTGGACTCTTAAAAGGTTTTAATATAGCGAAAACAGAAACTGGTCTTGCCACAAAAGTAATAAATAGAGCTATCAACATAGAAGTTAGAGGTCTGTTAGCTAACTCAGTAGGACTAACAAGTAGTCCTAATAGGAAAAATATAAGTATTTGCATCAGAGCTGTTATACCATCGAAAAAATTAACCAATCCTTTTTTATTAATAATTTTTGAATTTCCTAATATTATGCCGACTATGTATGTACTTAGATAACCGTTTCCACCTAAGTATGAAGGAATTGCATAAGATAATATTGCAACTGCTGTTACAAAAATAGAATCGAACCCATTATCTTCATTTGAAATTTTTTTAAGGAACCACATAGAAAGTTTTGCTATGATATACCCTAGAACTAAAGCTATCAAAATTTGTTTAAATAACATTAAAAAAATATTTTCGAAATCTATTCCTGAAGATATAGTCAAAAAAATTGTCGTAAGCATATAAGCAAAAGGATCGTTACTTCCGCTTTCAAGCTCTATCATTGAGTCAGTTTTATATTTTAGACTTAATTTTTTACCTTTTAATATAGAGAATACAGAAGCAGCATCAGTAGAACTTAAAACAGATCCTATTAGAAAACTTTCTATCAAGTCAATTTTTAATACAAAAAAGCAAAACATACCTGTTATCGCTGCTGTTAAAACAACTCCTAATGTTGCTGTTAATATAGCTTTTACTGAAACAGATTTTGCCTCTTCCCATCTTGTTCCAAATCCACCATAGAAAATTATAAAAACTAAGGCTATTGAACAAATGACTTCAGCTGCAAAATAATTATTGAAATTTATTTTAAAAATACCGTCTTCTCCAAATACCATTCCTAGAATGATAAATGTAAGTAACATAGGAACTCCTATACGATTTGAAAATTTATTAAACAGTATACAAGTTATGATTATAAAACCTGTTAACATTAAGAACTCTAACATCAATACCTCCATTGCTAAATATAAAATAAAGTTGGCATAACCAACTTCATTTTTACTTAAACTTCATATCTAATTCTCTTTTGTGATTTGCTAGTCCTTTTTCATTGCTAAAATTTTTTTTAATTTTTTTTAGAAATGTACCCATTTCATCTGCAGATCCAACTATTCTATTAAATATCCCTAAATACTCAGTTATAACAGGATTATCAACATCATAAGGATATCTCATAAGATGATCTATTTCGCTCCACGCCTCTTCAAAAACTGTTCTAACTTGAATTTCAACAAGTATATTTAAAAATTTAGAAATATTAATTTTTGCTAAATAATGAACAGATCTGTATCCGTGTTCCCTAACTATTACTTCACAATTAAAATTTGAGATTTCATTTTTAAAAATTTCTAAGTTGTAATCGCCTCTTCTTATATTAACTTGTGGTGTTTCTGCTAAATCCCATAAATTTAAAATTTCACTGTGAATAGATTTCCAGTCATCTTTAAAAAGGTGTAAAATTCTTATACCTATTAAATCTGTAACTATCTCTTTATAATTATCTACATTTATATTTCTATCCTTATATTTTTTGCCTTTTCTTATAATTTTTTCTATAAGATGCAGAGGTTTTTTAACTCTTCTTCTAACAGAGTGAACAGAAGGGATATCTATCAATTTAGAAACGATATGCTCCGCTTCTTTATCTAAATGAGGGACAAGCTCCACATAATCATTATATATCTTTACTAATTCGTTCCAATCTAATCCTGTACTTTCAAAATATTCGTTATTTATAGAAAATTCTTCAAAAAATTCTTTTTTATCTAATTTCTTATACTTGAACATTTTTTACCATCTTTCCTTTTTTTTAGTTTGAATTTTTTCTAACTCTATTCTAGCTTTTCTATTAATAAAAATAACTTTATTATCGTTAATATTTTCACTATCTACGGGTTCGTCTAAAATGATATGCTCTACTATTATGAAATTAGCGCCTTTAATATTTATATTGTGACGTCTTTTAAAAGTAAGCATATCTCCAGATTTTATTTTATAATCATTAGCCATATCAATATTAACAAAAGTTTCCATAGTTTCATCTGATAAAAATTTATCAAGCAAGAAAATTTCATAACAAGAATTATTTATTTCCAATAAATTTCTAGGACTAGACACCTTAAGTTGGCTATTTATATTTTCGTAAGAATCTAATGTATCTAGAAGTAATTTAAATTTTGATTCTTCTGTGGCGTTATCAAATGAAATGTCTATTATAAATTTATTAATATTACACTTTATTGGGGTACCACTAAATATTTCAATAAAAAGTTCTACTATATTTTTTAATCTTATATCTCTTACATTAGAGTTTATTTCGTATTGGAATAAAGAACCAGTATTTAATATGAGAGTTCCGTTTGGTCTAACTTCAAAAGAAATAGAAAAGTCATTTCTTTTTATTTCAAGTAAAGTAAAGTTTTCGTACATTTTTAATTTTAATCTGCTATCTTTTAAAATATAATTTCCAACCGAAATATCACATCTGCCAATCGACATTTCTTCGTTTGTAAGATTATCGTGTGAAAAATTTTGATAAATTATAGGAAAACTAGTTAAATGAAAATTTTTGTATAAAGATTCTTTTTTAGTTTGAATTACATCTTCATTTTCACCAATTTCTATTATTTTATCTTTTATTTGAGGTTCATCGTCTTTTTCTGTTTCGTTTTCGTAAAGAGGTAAAGTTTGTGCGATAGAAACAGTTTTTTCTTCAAATTCATCTGGAGCTATGTCATTTAATTCTATTTTTTCTGGATTATCACCAAGATTAATTTCTCCATATGAATATATATTGATAATTTTATTATCTTTTTCTTCATTTTCTTCAGTTTGCGACATTTCTTCAAAATTTTTCAGATCTTCACTAGAAGTATTTTTTATTAAATTTAAAAATTCTTCGTCATCTAAAGAAACTATTTTTAAATTATATTTATTTATAAATTCTAACATAGAAGTATTTACATAAACAGAAGATGAGGCTATATATAGAGTTTTATATTCATAAATAATAGGATCAAGTATAAATTTTAAAATATTTATTGTATCTTCATTTCTGAAATTGACACCGAATAATATAGTAGGATATTTTTTTATTTCATCTCTGAGTTCCTTCCAAAACTCAGTAAATCTAGGAATTAACAATAATTTTTTTATATCTTGAGTAGTTATTATATCAACATCTCCAAAAATTTTAAAAAGATTAATTAAATTTTCTCCGACTTTTTTATAATTAAAAGGAGTAAATTTATGTATATTCTCTGGATAAAAATCTTCTATTATAGTATCGTAGTTCAAAGTAAAAATATTTTTAAAAATATTCGACTCTATTAATGCCCTTTGAAATTTTATATCTATATTTTCTTTTGAAAGAAAAATTTCTTTAAGATTATCTATGAGATTGTATTTATCTGCTAATATATTATCTAAATATTGCTGTGTTACTTCAGGTAAAGAATATCTATTTATATCTTTAGGAGAATTTTCACCCATATCATTCCAAAGTTTATAAGCTATATCTGATTGCATAGGAACATTGGATAATTTATTTGCATATTCACCTATAAAAATATTGAATTTAGAACTTTTTTCAAATTTTGAGATAAAATTATTCATACTTACCTCCTAAAATATTATCAGTCAACTAAATAATAACATATTAATATTTTAAATGCTATATAATATTAAAAAAACTTTTATTTTTGATATATTTTTAGTATAATATAAAAAATATAATAAATAAAATATAAAAGGAGCAAAATAATTGTCAGATTTTTTATCTAATTTTGTGCCTATATTAAATTTACTTTGGCCAATAAACTTAATTTTTATAATTGTAGTTATATTATCCGAAAGAAAGAACACTGTTTATACTATTTTTTGGATTTTTCTGATAATATTATTTCCTTTTGTTGGATTTATTATGTACTGGTTTTTTGGACTTAGTTTTAGAAAAAGAAGAAGGGCAGAAAACATATACATAATCAAATTTTTAAAGAGCGTTTTAACAATAGATTTATCAAATTCAGCAATTTTACAAAAATGGAGGACTCTTATAACGTATCTTGAGATGTCTTCAAAAAATTCTATCTGTTTAAAAAATAAAATTGATGTTTTTTTTGAAGGAGAAGATTTTATTTCTTCCGTATTAAAAGATATAAAAAATGCTGAAAAAAGAATATGTATGGAATATTACATCTTTGAGTTTGATGAAACCGGAAAAAGAATTTTGGAGGCCCTTGCTGAAAGAGCAAAAAACGGCGTAGAAGTTTTAGTTATCGTCGATGGTATGAACGCACCTAATCTTGCTATGAAAAGATTTTGTAAAGAAAACAATATACAACTTTATGTGTTTTTCGAATCTATATTGCACAGTATAAATTTGAGGGCTAATTATAGAAATCACAGAAAATTAACTATAATAGACAGTGAAATAGCTTATATAGGAGGTATGAATATATCGGATGACTATGTGTCAAAAGGTAAGCTAGGTTATTGGAAAGATAATGCAAATAGAGTTACAGGCGAAGTTGTTATGGAACTTGAAAAAGAATTTTATTTTTCTTTGGGTATAATTTTGAAAAAAGTTATAGACTACGAACCTTGTTCTCCAAAATTAGATTACACTTTTTCAGAAGATATCGAAGAGAATAAAATTTATGCACAGATAGTTAGTAGTGGACCTAATTATGAATTTAGAACTTTAAGAGATAGTTATTTAAAATTAATTCAAGGTGCAAACAAAAGAATACTTATACAAACACCTTACTTTGTACCTGATGATAGTTTGCTTGATGCACTTAAAGTTGCTATAATTTCTGGAGTTAAAGTTATGATTATGCTACCTTACATTTCTGATCAATTTATAGTTGGTATAGCAGCTAAATATTACGTTAAACCTATGCTTGACCTAGGGGCAGAAGTGTACAGATATAGAAAAGGATTTATACATTCAAAAATTATGGTTATAGATGATGAAGTTTGTACATTTGGAACAGGTAATTTTGATAATAGAAGTATGTATTTAAACTTTGAAATAAATTTAAATGTTTATGACGAAAATATATCTAAAAAATTTGCAGACAATTTCTTTGAAGATTTACGTGAATGTGAAAGATATACTATAGAAAATTATAAAGACAGATCAATTATCAAAAAATTTTTAGAACAGTTATTTAGGTTGTTGTCCCCAATTTTATAGGGTATAACTAAGGAGGAAATATGTATAATGTAATAAAGAAAGATGAATGGAAAACTAATAATTGGGCCTTTGGGGAAACTAACGAAATTCTAATTTACCCAGAAAATTCTTCTTATGCAAATAGAGATTTTCAAGTAAGAATTAGTGTTGCTAATTGTTCTAATGAAGAGAGATCTGAGTTTACATATCTACCTGGAGTTAAACGATTTATTGCAAATATGGATGGAAGAATGTTTCTATCTCATGAAGGTAGATATGAAACTGAAGTAAATAAATACGAAATAGAAAGATTTTGTGGAGATTGGACCACATATTCTTATGGACAATACACGGACTTTAATTTGATGTTAAAAGGTGTTAGAGGAGATTTATATTACGGAGAATTTGATGGAGACGTATCGCTTCGTTTACAGTCTGGAGCCTTTTTAACTTTTATTTATTTGGTAGAAGGAGAATGCTCTATAGTTGATGAGTACATTGTTTTACAAAAAAATGATTTGCTTGCTTCTGATTCCTGTAGAATAAATATCAGTGCCAAAAAAGCTAAAATTTTCTATGGATATGCTAAAAATTGGGAATAATTTTTTTAATTTTTAATTAATCCGGAGTTTATTATGAGTGCTTTATATTTTAAAGTTTTATCCGACTATTATCATCATATAGTTGGAGATTTATCAGATTCTAGAAAACACTTTCTAAAAGAATTTCACGAATTTATTTTAGAAAAAGATGAATATGGATATGAAACAGACCTTTCAGGAGAGCTAGGTAGAATAGAATATTTACTAAAAAAAATTTCTGAAGAAAATTTAGGAATGGATATTTCAGAATACATAACTTTAAGAAATTGGTACGATGAAGACGGCTGGTCTTACGATGAGATAAATGAGTATTTTTTATATTTCAAAAAAAATAGAGAAATAATGATAGTTTTTGATTTTATATCATCCACTGAAAAAGAAAAAGAATATTTAAAACAATTAAATAATTTTTTAGAGAATAAAGCTAGAGTTTTGAAAATTTTTAATCCTCACAATGGAAAGTATGTGAATTTTAATGATTATATAAAAAATATTTTTAAATAAAAATTACTTGACAACATAATCTTTTTTTTGTAACATTTTAATATATAACTAAATAAGTCAATTATCTTCAGGGCAGGGTGAAATTCCCGACCGGTGGTATAGTCCACGAGAGCAAATTTTTTGCTTTGATTTGGTGAAATTCCAAAACCGACAGTACAGTCTGGATGGGAGAAGAAATTATTTTATATTTTTTTGATTGTATAGCCCTGTATTTTTTACAGGGCTTTTTTTGCGAGGTGATTTTTATTAATTCAATGTTTAAAAGTTTGAATGGTTCTATATTGGTTTGCTTAGCTGCAACCATGTGGGGATTTGATGCTATAGTATTAACTCCAAGACTTTATCATTTGAGTGTTCCTTTTGTCGTTTTCATTTTACACTGTTTGCCAGCGATAGGTATGACAATGTTATTTGGTAAAGAGGAATTTCAAAATATTAAAAAAATACCAAAAAAAGATTTTATATTTTTCTTTTTAGTTGCTTTGTGTGGTGGAGCGTTAGGAACTTTGTCCATAATAAAAGCATTGTTCTTAGTAAATTTTCAACACTTAACAGTTGTAACATTGCTACAAAAATTGCAACCGATATTTGCCATAGCTTTAGCCATGATTTTTCTAAAAGAAAGATTTAAAAATTCTTTTGGAATTTGGGTGTTAATTGCATTAGTTTCTGGTTATTTTTTAACTTTTGAATTCACATTGCCAGAAGTTAATGTTGGTGACAACTTATTGCTTGCTTGTTTTTATTCATTGCTTGCTGCGTTTTCTTTTGGTGGTGCAACAGTATTTGGTAAAAGAATATTACACGTAGCAAACTTTAGAACGGCACTTTATATCAGATACGTACTGACTACTTTGATAATGTTTGTAATAGTAATTTATCAAGGGCAAATGGGGGAAATTTTTAAGGCAACATACTCCGATTGGGGATTATTCATCCTTATAGGACTTACAACCGGCAGCTTCGCCATCTACATATATTATATTGGACTTAGTACAATAAAAGCTGGAGTTTCAACAATATGTGAACTTTGTTTTCCGGTTTCAAGTGTTTTGTTCGATTACGTTTTTAACGGGCACATACTATCACCATTTCAAATGGTAATGGCAGCTGTGATGGTGTTTTCTATAATAAGAATTTCAAAATTAACTGAAAAAAATTAATTTATTAGGAGGATAAAATGATAAAAATAGAAGGGAATTATTGTGGTAAAGAGTTAAAAGTTGGTATAGTTGCAGCTAGATTTAATGAGTTTATAACTTCAAAATTAGTTTCTGGTTCTGAAGATGCATTATTAAGACACGGTGTTTCATCAGAAAATATTCACATAGCTTGGGTACCAGGAGCTTTTGAAATTCCATTGGTAGCTAAAAAAATGGCAAAATCAGGAAAATACGATTTTGTTTTAACTCTTGGAGCAGTAATAAAAGGTTCAACTCCACATTTCGATTATGTTTGTGCTGAAGTATCAAAAGGTGTTGCACACGTTGCTTTAGAAAGTGAAGTTCCTGTAATATTTGGAGTTTTAACAACAAATTCAATCGAAGAGGCAATAGAAAGAGCTGGAACAAAAGCTGGCAACAAAGGATTTGATACTGCAATGACTGGAATTGAAATGGTGAATTTATTAAAGGAGATGTAATACC
>JAEWEF010000024.1 GCA_023389595.1 Fusobacteriota bacterium | reverse complement strand
ATTATATTTTAGCATAAAATTCTAATTTTGTTAAAAAAATATGGTATAATGTGTGGACGATAAAAAAGGAGTTGTTATGAAGATAATTTTTTCACCAAGCAAGGAAATGAAGAATGATAGAAATTACGACGATAAATTCTGTTGTGAAATTCTATTCCCAGACAAAACTGATTTTTTATTGCAAACTTTAAAAAAATTAAAAAAAGAAGAAATATCAGAAATTTTTAAAATAAAAAACAATTTGTTGGAAGAAACTTTATACAATATACAAAACTTTGAAAAAAATGACAGAGTTCCAGCAATTTTTATGTATAACGGAGTCGCCTACAAGGAGTTGAATTTAAATTATTACAACGAAAAAAGCATGGAATATATTGCCGACAACGTTTTGATTTTATCGGCTTTTTATGGAGTGTTAAAAGCATTTTCGATGACAAAATTTTACAGACTGGATATGACAATAAATTTACTCGAAAAAAATTTATATAGCTTTTGGAATGAAGATGTAAATATTTTCTTTGAAAAATTTAACAACGAAACTATATTAAATCTAGCATCTTCAGAGTTTTCTAAAATAGTTAAAACAAAAATGATTAACGTAGCCTTTTATGAAGATGACGGCAAAAAAATGAAAATAGTTAGTAGTTATGCAAAACAGGCACGCGGATGTATGCTAGATTATGTTATAAAAAACTGTATTGAAAATGCGGAAGATATAAAAAAATTTAACGAAAGAGGTTATGTTTTTAGAGAGGATATGTCGGACGAAAAAAATTATATTTTTACGAGAGGAGGAAAAGGAATTGCAAGAAAATAATTTTAATATGAGAAAATATATGGAAACTTTAAAACTTGTACTTGTCAAGGCTTTAAAAGATATTTATCCGGATAGAAAATGTGTCATAAATCATACCATCAATCATTATTTTTTTGGTGAAATCGATTTTCATGAAGGGCTTACAGGAGAACATCTTAAAAATATAAAAAATAGAATGCAAGAGTTGATAGATAGTAAAACTGAAATAGTCGAAAAAAAATATACATATGAAGAACTTAGAGGTAAGGCTGAAGAGCTTGGTAGAAAAGCTGTGGCAAAACTTTTAAACAACAGTTTGGTTGCAAATGTTCTTGTATACGAAATGGACGGATATGAGGAGTTTTTTTATGAAAAAATATATACGGACGTAAGTATATTAAAGGATTTTGAGCTTGTTAAATATAGGGACGGATTTTTACTTAAAGTTGCAAACTTAAAATATTCTAATGATAGAAAATTTAGTGATAAACCAAAACTTGTTGAAGTTTTTAAAAATACGAGAATCTGGAATAAAATTATGGATGTTGACTACATTGGTAGTCTTAACGAAAAAATAATAAACAATGAAATTAGAATGCTTATCAGAATAAATGAAGTTTTACATAACAATAGAATTGCCGAGATAGCACACAAAATAAAAAGTACTGAAAATATTAAACTTATAACTATAGCCGGTCCTTCATCTTCTGGTAAAACTACTTTTAGTAATAAATTATATTTGAGTTTGCGTGCATTCGAAATAGAACCCGTTGTAATCTCTCTCGATAATTATTATATAGGTAGATCGAAGATACCTGTAGATGAAAATGGGCAGAAAGATTTTGAAACTATAAAGGCACTTGATATTGAACTTCTGAATCAAAATCTTATCGACTTAATAGAAAAAGGTGAGGCAGAAATTCCAATTTACAATTTTATCAGTGGAGAAAGAGAAAGTTTTACTAAAAAAGTTAGCTTAAATAAAAATGGGCTGATAATTATAGAAGGTATACACGGACTAAATGAGGAGCTAACTTATAGAATACCTAAGGAAGTAAAATTTAAAATTTATGTGAGTTGTTTGTCTCAAATAAATATAGATTCACACAACAGAGTTGCAACTACTGATGTCAGAAAAATTAGAAGACTTGTGAGGGATGGACTTTCAAGAAATGCAAGCGTGGAAGAAACTCTTGGCATGTGGGAAAGCGTAAGAGCTGGAGAAGAAAAATATATCTTCCCTTATCAAGAAGATGCAGACATTATGTTTAATTCAAGCCTGGTATATGAACTTTCCGTTCTAAAAAATATTGCAATTAAAGAATTGCTAAAAGTTAAAAGTGATAGCCCTAATTATCAAGAAAGTAGAAGGCTTATTAATCTGTTAAACTGTTTTTTAGCTGTAGATGATGATTTAGTTCCGGACGATTCGCTATTAAAAGAATTTATAGGGAAAAGTCTTTTCTATAATTACTAGGAGATATTATGAACAAAAAATATAAAAAGCAACTTGAAAAAGAAGCCATAATAACAGTCGTGCTTTATGTTATATATTTTGCTTGGTGGTACTATTTTGCATACATATACGCTCCAGAAAATGTTGAAGATTACAGCTACGTACTTGGTATGCCGGCTTGGTTTTTCTATTCTTGTGTATTGGGACTAATTTTAATAAATATACTCGTTTATCTTGCAGTAAAAATATTTTTTAAGGATATTGATCTCGACGAATTTGATGTAGATAAAAAAGAAAATAAAAAGGAGATTGATACAGATGAGTAAAATAAACTGGCTCAGTGTGGCACCAATAGTAATCTACCTTGTATCAATGTTATACATTGCTCATCATGTAAGTAAAGGCAAACATACGAGCAAAAATTTTATGAAAGAATATTTTCTAGGAAATAGGAGCACTGGCGGATTCGTACTTGCCATGACCATAGTTGCAACATATGTTGGAGCCAGCTCTTTCATTGGCGGACCCGGAGTTGCCTATCAAACTGGTTTAGGCTGGGTTCTTCTTGCCTGCATACAAGTTCCAACTGCATTTTTTACTCTCGGCATACTTGGGAAAAAACTGGCCATACTATCAAGAAAACTAGGAGCCGTAACAATATTTGATATTGTAAAAAAAAGATACAATAACGATATCGTTGTGATACTTAGTTCAATTTTATTGATTGTATTTTTTGTAGGAGCAATCGTTGCACAATTTATTGGTGGTGCACGCCTTTTTGAAAGCTTGCTTGGAATACCGTACATAGTTGGATTAATTATATTTGCAGCCGTTGTTATCATATACACAACCATAGGAGGATTCAGGGCCGTAACGATAACGGATGCTATACAGACTGTTGTTATGCTCGTTGCAACTATCGTTTTATTTTTTGTAATACTTAGAGACGGAAACGGTATGCATAATATTATGATGAAGATAAAGGAAATTAACCCTGCATTGTTGACTCCGTCATCTGGCGGCAATATTGCTAAACCTTTTATAATGTCGTTTTGGGTGCTTGTCGGTATAGGAGTGCTTGCTCTTCCGTCAAATGTAATTAGGTGTATGGCGTTTAAAGATACGAAAGCTATGCACAGAGCGATGATAATAGGGACTTCAGTCGTCGGAATTTTAATTCTTGGTATGCATTTTGTAGGCATACTTGGTCTAGCTATAGAACCGGATTTAAAAGTTGGTGATACGATAATACCAACTCTGGCATTAAATCATTTACACCCAGTTTTAGCCGGAATATTTATAGGTGGACCTTTGGCGGCAATAATGTCTTCTGTAGATTCGTTATTGATTATGATATCTTCAACGCTTGTAAAAGATATCTATACTGAATACATAAATAAGAAGGCTGACAACGAACATATTAAAAAGGTTAGTCTCTTTATTTCACTTAGCATAGGAATTGTTGTATTTTTACTTTCTATAAAACCTATAAGTCTTATAGTGTGGGTAAATCTTTTTTCACTTGCTGGACAGGAAATTGTATTTTTATGTCCGTTACTTTTAGGACTTTATTGGCGTGGAGCGAATGCAACTGGAGTAATTAGTTCTATAATTTTTGGTTCGTCGTTTTACTTATACTTATCTATAACTGGTATGAACATATACCAAATGCATAACATTGTTCCTTCTTTAGTTGTTTCTTTAACAGTTTTTATAGTTGGTTCACTCATAGGTAAAAAAACGGACGAAAAAACTTTGGAATTGTTTTTCGATTAAAAAACTCCTGTTAATTTCAGGAGTTTTTATTTAGACGTTAAATATATTTAGCAAAACAAAATAAAATAAATTAAATTTTGCTATTGAAACTTTTTTAATTTTATGCTATTATTTAAACATAACCTAAACCCTTTTAATTTTTTTGTTATAGCCAACTATAACACACACTATTTTAACGAGGAGGATGAGAAATGTTTAGTATTTGTAATTTAAATTTGAAAAGATTTAACTCAGATATAAATATCTGCATAAGTACTATATACTATTATTGTCTTCCTGAACCAGAAGCGTGTAGCAGATAATATCTGTTGTACTTTTTTTGATTGCTTTTGGTATCGTTAAAATAGGAGGAACAATGAAAAAAATAATCAATCATTTTGAAAAACTTATAAACCAAAAAAAAGAAGATAGAATAATGGAAGGTGCTCAAGTTTTTAAACTGGACGAGTTTAAAAATAGACTGAGAGAAATAGAAAACCGAGAAGAAAAAATAGAAAAAATATGTGATATGGCAATGGAGTATTTAATTTAGGCCCTAATATATGATTTCTTATCGTATATTTATCATATTTGAAAGTATTTCAAAAAAAGTACTAGAAGAAAAGACTGTGGTATACACGGTCTTTTTTTGTTAAAAAGTTTTTTAATTTTTTGTTTTTTATAAATATATTTGAAAAACTTTAAAAAATATAGTTTAATATTATGTAATAAGATATTGGGAGGTATTATGGGACTAATTAGAATTTTAGATGAAAGTGTTTCTAATGCCATAGCGGCAGGAGAAGTAGTAGAAAATCCAACCAGTATGATTAAGGAACTCGTAGAAAATTCTCTGGATGCAGGGAGCACGGATATAAAAATAGAAATTTTTAAAGGTGGTCTTGATGTTGTTATAACAGATAACGGCAAGGGAATGTCGAAAGAAGATTTACTTTTATCAGTAGAAAGACATGCAACTAGCAAAATAAAAACTAAGGATGATCTTTTTTCTATAAGCACATACGGATTCAGAGGGGAAGCTCTATCTTCTATAGCGTCTGTTTCTAAAATGAAAATGATATCCAAAACTGATGAAGATAAAACTGCACACCAAATAAATTTACTTGGTGGCAAAGTTACAAATTTAAAAGAAATTGACGCCCCGACTGGAACAAAAATAGAAATAAGAGATCTATTTTTCAACACGCCTGCAAGATTAAAATTTTTGCGAAAAGAAGCTACGGAATATACAAACATTAAGGATGTAATTTTAAAAGAGGCACTTGCAAATTACAATATAAAAATAAGCCTTTATATAGATGGGAAAGAGAGTATAAAAACTAGTGGTAACGGAATAGAAAATACTATTTTTGAATTATTTGGAAGAAATACTTTGAAAAATATTACTGCATTTACTTACGGTTATGTTGGAAATTCAGAGTTGTACAGATCTTCAAGAGATAATATTTTTACATTTGTAAATGGCAGAATGGTGAAGTCGAAATTGATAGAAGATGCAGTTATTGACGCCTATTATACTAAACTTATGAAAAATAAGTATCCTTTCGCTATAATTTTTTTAGATATAGATCCGAGTGAAACTGATGTAAATGTTCATCCCTCTAAAAAAATAATTAAATTTTCTAACAACGCTAAAGTTTATTCTTGTATAAAGGAAGCAGTTTTAGAAGTTTTTGCTTTAGAAAAAGATTTTAGTTATGCAAATTTTGCGGATACAAATAGAAATGAAGCAGAAGAAATTGTTGCTGAAGATTTTGCTCCTTACAGAAGCGAAAATTTTAATGTAGATAATTTTTACGAAAATGATAAAAATTTGACGGAAAAAAAATTCGAAACATTGAAAATGGAAAAAAATTCTTTTGCTGAAACGGATACGAGTTTTTTGAATAATGTATGGAATGAACAAAAATTTTATGAAGATGAAAAAAACGAAGATAGTGTAATAAAAAATGTTGACCATACTGAAAAAAATGGTAATATATTTGATGAAAGAAATTTATTTTTTGTAAAAGATAGATCTAAAATTCCTTTTTTTAGAGTGATAGGACAGTTGTTTGACACTTTTATTTTGGTGGAAAGGGACGGAGTTTTTGAAATATATGATCAACATATAATACATGAAAGAGTCTTGTACGAAAAATTAAAAAGTGATTATAGAGATAAAAAAATATCTTCACAGCAACTGCTAGTTCCTATTAGAATTTCTGTAACTGTAAAGGAAAAATCAGTTATAGAAGAAAATTTAGCATTATTTCAAAATTTTGGATTTGAAATTGATGCCTTTGGACAAACTGAAATGCTGATAAGGGAAGTGCCAACGTTTAATTTTAGAGATAGCTATGAAAATACTGTTAGATACATAGTTGATAATATATTAAACGATAAAAATGTAGATGTACTTGAAAATGTTTTAATATCTATGTCTTGTAAGGGAGCTATAAAGGCAAATCATAATTTGACTTTTTCAGAAATGATAGATATGGTTGCAAAAATTCATGAAGTTGGAGTATATACTTGCCCACACGGAAGACCGATAATAGCACAGATAAATAAAAATGACATGGAAAAATTATTTAAGAGAAAATGATGGTGAAAATTTGAACATATATATAGTTTGTGTAGGAAAAATAAAAGAAAAATACATAGTTGACGGCATGAATGAATTTCTTAAAAGGATGAAGCCTTTTGCTAAAATAAATATTTTGGAGCTTAAAGAATATACTAAAGAAGAAAGTGTTAATGCAAGTATAGAAAAAGAAAGTGAAGAAATTTTAAAAACGTTAAATAGAATTGATGCATACAAGATAGCACTGGATTTAAACGGAAAAGATTTTTCGTCCACTGAAATGGCTAAACACATTTCAAATTTGGCTGTAAATGGAATTAGTAGTCTTTGTTTTGTTATAGGAGGATCTAACGGATATAACGAAAATGTTTTAAAGGCTGTCGACTTAAGACTTAGATTTTCTCGTTTTACATTTCCGCATCAACTAATAAGACTCATATTGATGGAGCAAATTTATAGATGGTTTTGTACGATTAACAATATAAAATATCATAAATAGAATTAAACTAATACAACGGAGGTAATTTATGTATTCTCAAGGAGAAACGTTTTATTATGAAATTGAAGATGAGGAGTATGAACTTTGCACATTGGAAAATTTTAATTTAAACAATACTGAATATGTTATAGCTGAGGATATTGACGGAACCCTATTTGTGTTTTATTGTGATGAAGATCAGGAAGAATTATTTTTGGTAGATGATGACACAGAGATAGAAAGTGTTTTAGATTACTGGAGAGAAGAATTGCTAGTTAGCGACGATATAGAAGATTTTGACAATGATTCTTATTACGAAAAGGAAGATGAAATATACAGCAGTAGATATGACGGATTAAACGAGATAGACTACGATGACGATGAAGAATAAAGAATATAAAATTTTAATAAAAAATACCGACATGCACGGTGAAAAATATTTTGAAAAAACTATGTTGACACTTACAGAAGAAAAAAATAAAATTACTTATAAATTTAGTACAAAATTAGGAGATTGTGTAGTACAATTAGAAAACGACACCTTATTTTTTGAAAGAAGTGGAGCAGGATATTTAAATTTTAAATTAAATATGAATGAAAAAAATCAGTTTTTTTATAAAACGGAATTTTTTGAAAATATTTTATTCGTAGAGTGCGATAAAATAAATTTCGATAAAAATAGTAAAAATTTAGAATTTAATTACCGTTTGTTCGACTCGGCAGAAAATATAATAAATGAAATAACTACTTTTATTAAAGTGATGTAGAGGTGAGGCGTATGAACAAAAAGTCTGTTTTAACAATATTATCATTGATATTTTTAACTTCTTGTTCAAGTTTAAAAGAGTCAGTTAGAGATATAGGAAATTTTTTGAATAGGGAAGTTAATACCAAAACGGATATTACGGATTTATTTAAGGATGTTGAAGAAAAACCGGAAGAGTTAATTTCTGAAAGTGTAAGTATAACTGATTCTGAAGTTGGTGAACATCTTTCTTACATAAGAAATTCCGTAAGAGAAAATAAAACTAGAACTTATACACAAGAAAGTAAAAAGTATAGTGTTTATATGGGTGAATACTTGAATTTGATGCTGGATGGAGAAAATTCTGCTAAGGTTGTAGACAGAAATGCTCCATCATATAAGATTGATGTAAAAAATAATAGATTAAGCTTCATGAGTATTTATAGAGGAGTTTTTAATGTTCAACTATTTAGTGGAAATGAATATTCAAAAACTATAAGAATAGAAACTGTTCCTAGATATTCGATAACTGAATCTAATATTTTAAATGTAATAGAAAGAAACACTAAAAACGATAAAATATTGGAAGACGCTATAACTTTATATAAACTTCATTATCCTAAGGGAAGAAATTACAGCCATGTAAATT
>JAEWEF010000063.1 GCA_023389595.1 Fusobacteriota bacterium | reverse complement strand
GCGGAGAGTACTGCAAATGTCATGCTTGTGGCAAAATATATAATACTTTTAATTTAATAGGAGAAATATATAATATAACTGATTTTAAAGGACAATTAAAAAAAGCAAATGAATTATTTAATAATCCAGAACTAATTAAAAGTGCAGACGAATTAATTTACTCTCGAAAAAAAGATGATTTAAAAATAGGAATACAAACAAAATATAATAAAGCACCTAAAGTCAATATAAATAGTTTAGAATATATAGAAAAATGTAGAGATAATTTATTTGACCCTATAATTGGAAAAGAAGCATTAAATTATTTAACTAACAAAAGAAAAATATCTTTAGAAGTTATAAAGGGATTTAACATTGGATATGATGTCAATAAACAATCAATAATAATACCAACTGACCCTTATGATTACAATAATTTTACAATTAGAAAGATAGCAAAAGGAACAGCAATAAAAGATAGGTATAAGAAAAATGGAGAAGCAAACATATTTAATTATGAAATTTTCAAATCATACTGTAGTTTTCAAAACTATAAAGCAAAACTTGAATCAAGAGGATACACTGTAAATTATGATGATTGGAAAAGAATTTATGAAAAAAATTCAAGATATTGTTTTATTACAGAGGGAGAATTAGACGCATTATCTTTAATTTCACATAAAATAGCAGCATTGTCTATAAGAAGTGTTAGTAACATAAGGAAGTTTTTAGAAAACTTAGAACGAGATAAAAACAACCCTATTATAACTAAACAATTCTATATTACTTTTGATAACGATGAAGCAGGTATTAGTGCATCAAGTGAATTATATAATAAAATGAAAGAAATGAATATAAATGTAGAAATTGTACAAATACCACAAGAATACAAAGATATTAATGATTTTTTATGTAAAGATGAAAATAAATTTATAGAATTCTTTGGAAATATAAAAGAGAATGGCATTAATAAGTTACAAAATAACTCAATAAATATATGGGATAAAAAATTATCACAAGAAAAAATGGACAATGATTTAGGTAGGTAACAACTTGTTACCTAAAAAATTTTTAATTTTTATGTTCGTTATCTAAAGACGAAAAAAAGGAGGAAGATTATGAAACAAAAAACAAAAAAAATTATTACAACTCTAGCTATCATTGGAACATTAGGAACAACATTTACTTTACACTCTCAACCTAGTTATTCATTTTTTGGATTATTTAATGGAGTAAATACTTTAGTGCAAAATGAAATATTAGCTGGAATTTTAGGAGAAAGTGTACTCACACAATTAAATACTCTAGCAATGAAAATTCAAGAAAAATATGAGTGGTTAGAAAAACAAGAAGAAGAAATAAAGAAAATGCTAAAAATCAAAGAAATTAATGAAATACTTACTAAAAATAAAATTAGAGAAATAGTACAAAAAATAAATGAAATAAGAGAATATGAAAATAAAGCTAAAAACTTATTAAATGATATGCATACTAAATTAGAAAATGCCGATAAATGGTTTTTAAATAATCTAAATACAGATACAGTATGGACTGATAAAGAAATGAAAGATGCTGAACAAAAAATAGAAGAAATGAAAAGTGCTGTAGATGAAGCTAGAAAAACTCTTAATAAAAAATTCAAGAGTAGTAGTGGAAGTGGTGGTTATAAATCAAGAGATGAAGAATTTAAAGAAATAGCAAAACAATTAGAAAGTGCTGGTAAAGCTACAACAGAATTAGAATCACTACAAAATATTTCTAATATGTTGGGAACTACTAACCAAATGATTAGTGAAATGAAAGATATGATGAAAAATATGAGTGAAATAACATTATCAGAAAAAGATGTTGATGATAAAGAAGCTAAAAAATTAAAAAAAGAGAAAGAGGCAGACGACAAGAAAAAGGAAGAATTAGGAGAAAAATGGAAAAAAGAAGCTACAAACAACAATTCTACTATAAAAATAAAGTTTAATTAATTGCTTTTATCTTTGACATATGGAGTTTTAAATTAAACAAAGACAAAGATAACAATAGATGCAGGTAACAACTTGTTACCTATTTATAAATAAGAGGAGATTATTATGAGTGTATTAAGATTTTTTAGAAAACAATATAAAGAAGATTCTGAAAACTATAAAAATTCAGGAATATTTTTAATGGGATTATTCCTTTTATTTATTTTTATAGGAGTAAAAACTTTTTCAAGTTTAATTATTTGTGGATTGCCTATTGTTACAGCACCTTATTTCTATAATAAATTAAAAGAAAAGGAATTTGAAAATAATAAAATTTTAAAAATAATGATACCTTTCTATTCTTTATTAGTAATACTATTTATAGAAGTTCAAATTTTTGGTGTACCTAAATTTAAATTTATGCCGTATATATTTGATAATATCATTTTATTATCTTTGATTATTACTCTTGTAGTTTTGATAATTGAAAAAAGTAAAGTTTTAAAAATTAACAGAAAATATTTCTATATTTTTTTATGTATATTATGGACAATAGTATATTTATTTCCATTATATATAAAATTTGTTTAAGGAGGAAAAAATTATGTTTGGTGTTAATATAGAGAAGATTTTTACAACTATGATTGCTTTTTCTAAAGGTATAGTTGATAATTTATCTCCTTTCGTACAAGGTTTATTTATAACTTTTGTAATTATTGATTTAACTATGTCATTCATTTTCGATGAAAGTGATGGTATGAGTGTTGTTATCAAATTAGTAAAAAAAGTATTGTATTACTTTTTCTTTTGGTATATAATATTAGAGTACAAAACACTCGTTTTTGACCACTTATTTCCTGGTGCAATACAGTTAGCTAATGTTGCGACTGGTAATGGTTCTAGTCAAGATTTTGATTTTGGAGCATTAGATTCTATTAAAGGTGGTTTTCTTGCTGGTGTTGGAACTATAGCAACTGGTATCGGGTTATCTCTCGGTGATTACTTTGGAGTAGAATCAATAGCAATAATAGGTCTTGGTTTAGTGGCATCATTGTATATTTTCTTTATAATGTTATATATACAAGTAGTAACAATATATCTTAAATTCTATTTAGTTGCTGGTGTTACATTCATATTAATGCCTTTTGCTGGTTTTGATAAGACTAAAGATATAACCAATAAAGGTTTAAATGGTCTATTTTCTCAAGCTATAGAAGTATTCGTTACAACTATAATACTACTCTTTATTAAAGCAGTTAGAGATTCTAATGTATTAGATTTTGAACATGTATTTAATGGTGTTGATGACGGTGTATATGACACAGTTTGGACTAAATTCGTTTTTATGATTTTTATGTTCATGCTTATTAATAAAGCTGGCACAATATCTAGTGCCATATTATCAGGTTCTATAGCAGCTCTTGGTATAGGTGCATCATCAATGTCTAATGCAATAAGTGGAATGAAAAATAATGCTGGTAAAGCTATGATAAGACAAGATAAATATGGCAACGAAATTGGAGCATTAGCACCTATAGGAAATGGAATAAGAAATGCAAGAAAACAAATGAGTAATAAAATTAAAGATATTTATTCAAGATTTAAGTAAATAATAAGGAGTGATTATTATAGGTATATTTTCTAAAGGTTGGAATGAAAAAGAATTAGAAGAAGCTAATAAATATTGTGAAACAATAACTGTCGATGGACAAGAAAAATTTGACATTGAAATAGCTAATAGAATAAAAGCTGGTAAAAAAATAAAACATATACAAATAACACACGTTTCTGTAGCTTGTTATAAAGCAACATTCATATATGACTACAACCCTTTTGAAGAAAAGCTAGCAAAAGAAAAGGAAAGCAATGATTTAGGTAGATAATAAGGGCAATTAATTTTGCCCTTATTATAAAATTTTTAAGTACGTTATTTAAAGAAATTAATATTTAAAATATTTGTAAAAAACATATAGGTAACAAGTTGTTACCTTATATTTTAAAATATTTAGTATGTTTTATAAAGACAAAAAAAGGAGATTAACATGAAAAAATATTTTTTATTATTTTTTGTAGTTTCTAGTATGTCATCACTAGCAAAAGTAGAAATAGAAAAGGAAAACTTTTTTGAAGATGGAACTACAATTAAAATTGAAAGCAAATATAACTACAACAATTTTAAAGGTTATACTAATAAAGAATTAATTAGAACTTTATCATTAATAGAATCTGATGAGATTAATAGAAACATATTTTCTAAATTTGATGATATACCTTTTTCAATCTACGAAACAAATAACAGTGTAATTCCATATTTTAGCTTTGACAAGTATAAGCAAAATTTAATTTCTAAAAGATTTGGAATAACTTTTATTAGAAGTGTAGATGAACTATATTATGGTGCAAACATAGAATATTCAAAATATGATAATGCTGATAAAACAAAATTAAAAAATGATTTACCTTTTGCAAGCACCATTATAAACGAAAAAATAAAAGAAGAATTAATAAAAGCTGAAAAAGAAAAGGAAAAGGAAAATAACAAAGAAAAAGATGAAAATAACAAGCCAACATTAAATACTCTTTTATCCGTTCCTACTAATATAGAAGAATCTAAAAATACTACTGATAATTTAGTTATTAATAATTCTAAATTAGAAGTTACAGGTATTATAGGATATAAAAAAGATACTGCAAGTGTAATGCTTACCCCTACATTTATAAAAGATTTTTCAAGAAATGAAAATTATGTAGGTGGAAATCTAAAATATAAACAAAACCTTTCTATAGGAGATATAGAGGGAATATATTCAGTTGTAAATGCAAATGGAATAATTTCTTTAAAAAGTCCAGAAATAAAAGGAGGTATAAGAAGTAGTAAATTTAAAATACATTGTGGAGTAGGATACGAAAATAAAATAGAAATTGCAGACGATGTATATATAAAACCTAAAATAGAACCATATTTAGAACATATATTTATAGATACATTCGATGGTATATCTAATAGATTAGATATAGGAATAGAAGCTGGAGCAACTTTAGAAACAAATTTACTAGATTTTTCAATAGTTAATAATATAAGGAAAGTAAATAATGATTATCACAATAATTTTGGTGCTTCAATAAAGATAAAATTTTAATATATAACAGTGTTTTAGATAGGTAACAAGTTGTTACCTAAAAAATTTTAATTTTTATGTTTGTTATATAAAGACGGAAAAAAAGGAGATATTTTTTATGAAAACAATATTTAAACTAGTTATACCTTTATCCATGATATTTAGTATACATAGTTATTGTATTGAGATTAAAAATGAAGAACAAAAGTTATCTGAAAATATTGATATAGAAAGTACTATATATCAAAAAGCAAAAAAAGAAACAGAAGAAATGGACAATCTTATTATTAAATATAACTTAAAAAATAAAGGGAAAAATTACATAATAGATAACTCATATGATTCACAAGTGGCTAGAGAGATTTATGAAATAATTCATTATTTTTCAAATATATATAAAGTAGACGAAAATATTATTATAGCAATAATGAAAGTTGAATCTAATTTTAATAATTTTGTTGAATCGCCTGCTGGTGCAATAGGACTTATGCAGATTATGCCATCAACAGCTGAAGATTTAGGAATTAATCCTTATGATATGTATGAGAATATAAAAGGAGGAATTAAATATTTTAGATACTGTCTTGATAATAATAACGAGGATATAGGGCTTGCTCTTGCGTCTTATAATGCAGGATATGGAAATGTAAAAAAATACGACACTATACCTCCTTTTACTGAAACTCAAAACTATGTGGATAAAGTTGTTAAAATTTACAATGAATTAAGTGAAAAAAACTATACATTTAATACTGTAGAATTTCAATCTAATTTAGATAATGAAGATTATAAGTTAGATTTATGATATGAAATGATATGTTTTTTAAACAATTTAAAGGAGGTATTTTAATGAAACAAATAAAATTTTTAAAAGGAGTTTTAAAAAATAAAATAAAAATTACACAAGCTGTACTACTATCCTTTTTAATTACAGGAAACTTAGCATTAAGTGATGAAATTAATATAGTTCCAAAAGAAAGAGTTTATATTAATAAAGTAACTGATGGAACAAAAAAGCTATATGATATAAAATTAACTTTTAATGCTGACAAGGAATTTGCAGCTTTTGAAGATGGAATGACAAAAAAAACTATAATTCTTAAAAATTTTGATATAGAAAATGATGATATTCTAAATGAAATATACGAAGCGACAAGAGATAATCCCATAGAGCCAGTTCCTCATGTTCAAGCTACACACGAAGGTTGGACTACTAATGTTGGAGAAGAAGTAGAAGGTAAAGGAGTAGGTTTTGGAAATCTTGAAGATATTATATTAAAAAATTTAGATAAAGATGAAATTATTTTAACTGGAAAATATCAAATGAAAGCAACAATAGACCCATATATGCCATATTCATCTACCTCGCCTAGAGTTAGAGCAAGGAGAAGTTTACCCAAAGAAGAAAAAAGCGCAATAAATGTAATAGACAGATTAAATCCTAACAAGACAGAAAATACAGTAAAACTTGGAAAGAATATGTACATTAAAAATCTAAAATCAAATGAAATTAAAAACTTAAAGGTTGAAGATGTAATGAAATCATCAAACAATACACAAATAAATAAAATAAACGCATACATATATAAGCCTTATACTCTAAAAAATTATGATAAAACTTCTAGAATGGCAATATATGAGGGTACAGTTTTAGAAAATGGAAAAGAGGTTAAAAAAGAATATAAAACATATATAACTGAAAATGATATTCCAATATCAGATGCAAGTGAAGTTCCTGTACACCCTAAACCAATCGAACCTAAAAAACCTACCTTAGGAGTAGAGGTTAGAGACCCAAATCGTCTATCAAATGATGAAAAAGATAAACCATCACTAGACCCAATAACTGAAACTCCGCCATCAATAACAATTTCAGACCCAAGCTCAACCCCAAAACCTAGAGCAAGAAGAAGTGTACCTGCAGAAAAACCTACAGGGGATATATCACACGTAACTTACGAAATTGCAGCAGATGATGTAATTGTAAAATCTAATACATTTAATGTTACTGAAACTACATTCGATAATAGAGATACTGGAGGAACAAGAGGAAAAATCTATACAATAGATATGGACAATCGTAGGTTAAGTGATATCACATCTCCTAATAACACAATATCTATAAATGGCAGTGGTAAAGTTTTCGGAGATATTGGAGTTGAATTAGATATAAACGATAATTCTATTGATTCAAAACATATAAAAGACTCATCAATAACAAATGATAAGATAGCTAATGGAACAATTAGTGAAAATAAGTTAGATAATGCTTTAAAAGAAAAAATAAATAATAAATTAGATAAAGGGTCTGTTTATGTAAAAACTGAAATAGATACTAAATTAGATACTAAAGCTAACAAGACAGATGTTTATACAAAACAAGAAACTGATAATAAACTTAATTCTAAAGCTAATATAAATGGTTCTAATATTATAGCTGAAAAAGACAAGAAAGACTTTAGAGAAAATATAGGTGTTTATTCTAAAACTGAAATTGACAATAAATTTAACACTATAGATGTATCTGAATTAGATGTTACAGTGGACGATGTTATTAAAAAAGATGGTAAAAATGCAGTATCAGGAAAAGCAGTATATGATTATGTAAAAAATGGTTATGCAACTAAAGATGATTTGAAATCAATGCAAAATGGACTTGATAAAAATCTTGCTATAACAGGTGCAATGACATCGCTTAAGCCTTTAGCATACGACCCATTAAGACCATCTCAATTTATGGCAGGAATTGGTATGCACAATCTAAACACAGCAGTTGCAGTAGGTGTTGCTCATCATGTAAATGAGAATTTACTATTAAATGGAAGTATGGCTTTTACAACAAATTTAGGTAAGAAATTATTTGAAGATGTAGTAGTAGGTGCAGGTATTACATGGAGATTTGGAGATAAAGAAAAAATAGACAATCTTCCAAAAGAGCAGTATAAAGAGGGTCAAGCTAACATAACATATGAATTAATTAAAGAAAATGAGGACTTAAAAGCAAGAATAGAAAAACTTGAAAGATTATTATCAAAATAATATAAAAAACTACTTTTTTAACTATTAGTAATATAAAAAATATAAACAACTATTAAGTTGTATTGTTATTGTTATCGGGTTAAGGGTATAGAGTTTTCACTCTTTATCCTTAACCCTCTAAAAAGGAGGAAATAAAATATGGAACAAGAATTAAAACATGAAAGTATATTATTAGATAGTATAAATGCAGTAATTAATAGTAAGAATGAAAGATTAAAAGCTATAAATGAAGATGAAAGATTTTATACAACAAGAAGTATTTCTAAAATAGGAGAAAATATAGGGTTATCATCGAGAGAAACACAAAAAGCATTTTCTAATCTTCTTAAAGATGGTAAAATTTTTTATAAAGAAGCACACAATATAAAATCTATTGATTTAAATACTGGAGAAATTCATAAAGCAAAAAGGATATACACAGATAAAGAAAAATTTATAGAAGATTTAAAACAATTAGAAAAAAATTATGAGCATAGATTATTAAAAAATATAGAAAGAATAGGAGGAAACTTTGCAGATTTTAGAGATTTAACTGGGGAAGAAATTGGAATTATGGCTTTTGTTAATTTTGCTAAAGAAAATAAAGCTTTCTGCGAAATTCCTAAAAGTAAAATAAGTAAACTTTCAAAAACACCTATAGAAAAAATTGATGAAGCAATAAATTCTTTAAAAGATAAAAAAATGTTATATGAATTAAGTGTTCCTTTAGAAAAACCTTATGAAATTGAAAAAGACGGAGAAGTAATAAAGGTAAATAGTAGAAAAATTTTTACAGATAATGTTGAATATTTTGCAGTTATGTACAATCAAATTTTAAGAAAAGATTTAAATCAAACAAATCAAATAGAACCTCAAGAATTAACAGATAAACAAAATCCTTTTCTAGATAAAATTAACAACAAAAGTAATAGTAATGATTTAGGTAGGTAACAACTTGTTACCTAAAAGGATAAAATAATAGAGAAATAAAACAAATTAATATGTTGTTGTTATTTTGAAAAATAATACTAATAGTTGCATAATAGATACATAAATGTTAAAATACATTGAAAACTAAAGGGGAAATATTGTATTTATTTTTGTTATAATTAATAAAATAAGGAGGTAAAAATGAATCCAGTATTCTTAAAGATTGGTTCTATCGAAATAAGATATTATGGAATGATGTACGCAATATCTTTTTTATTGGGATTATTTATAGCAAAAAAATTATGCAAAGAAAAAAATATAGATGAATCATTAATAGAAAATTATGCTTTTGTAGCTATAATTTCTGGATTGATTGGTGGGAGACTATACTATGTTTTATTTAACCTTGATAGATATGCTAATAATTTATTAGAAATATTTGCAGTGTGGCATGGTGGAATAGCAATACATGGTGGAATTATTGGCGGGTTTATAGGAACGTATATATATGCTAAAAAAAATAAAGTTAATGTATGGGATTTAACTGACATAGCTTGTATTCCATTGCTTTTAGGACAAGCTATAGGAAGAATAGGAAACTTTATGAACGGAGAAATTCACGGAGTTCCAACTTTCACTCCTTTTAATGTTATATTTAGTTTAAAACCCAAATTTTATGAGTGGTATAGTTATTATCAAACTTTACCTTTAAATGATAAATTAAACTTTCCTCAGTTAGTTCCTTGGGGAATTGTTTTCCCAAAAGGGTCACCGGCTGGAAATGAATTTCCAAATTTACTTTTACATCCTGCAATGATATACGAACTTTTATTAAATTTAATAGGATTTTTAATTTTATTGTTATTTATAAGAAAGATTAAGGGAGTAAAACCGGGATACGTATCTTTTTGGTATATAGTAATATACTCTATCAACAGAATTTTTGTGAGTTTTTTTAGAGCTGAAGATTTAATGTTTTTTGGATTTAGAGCACCGCACGTTATTAGTTTAATTTTAATAATAATAGGTTGTTTTGGAATTTTAATAACAGGAAGAGGTAAAAATGAAAATTAAAGAAATTTACTTTGCTGGAGGATGTTTCTGGGGAGTAGAACATTATTTTAAACAAATAGATGGAGTTTTAGAAACTGCCGTTGGTTACGCAAATGGAAAAACTGAAAATCCAACATACGAAGAAGTTTGCCGTGATAACACTGGACATGCAGAAACAGTTAGAGTTAAATATGACGAGAATAGTATAACGTTGAAATTTTTGTTGGATATGTTTTTGGATATTATAGATCCAACACTTTTGAATAGACAGGGAAATGATATAGGAGTACAATATAGGACAGGTGTTTATTATACTGATGATAATGATTATCAAACTATAAAAACATTTTTTGAAAAAATATCTCAACAATATGATAATAATATTAAAACTGAGATAGTAAAATTACAAAATTTTTATGAAGCAGAAGAGTATCATCAAGACTATTTAAATAAAAATAGTGGAGGATATTGTCATATTAATATTAGTAAATTTGATAAAGCTAAAAATAAAATTGTCGATCCTAATTTTTATTCTATTAAAAATAGAGAATTTACAAAACTTCAAGAAGATGTTGCTTTTCATAATGCAACAGAGAAACCTTATTCAAGTTCTTACTATGATTTTGACGATGAAGGTATTTATGTAGATATAGTTAGTGGAGAACCTTTATTTTTATCTTCTGATAAATTTTTCTGTGCATGTGGATGGCCAAGTTTTACAAAACCAATAGATCCTGATGTAATTTTATATTATAAAGATACTTCACACGGTATGAATAGAGTAGAAGTAAGATCGAGAGTTGCAGATATACATTTAGGGCATGTGTTTGAAGACGGTCCCGTTGAAAAAGGAGGACTTAGATATTGTATAAATGGAGCAGTTTTAGAATTCATACCTAAAGCTAAAATGAAAGAACAAGGATATGAAAAATATATAAAATATTTGAAATAGGAAAAATATGAAGGTTAAGTATAATTTTTCAGATAGTGTAAAACAAAAACTTAAAATTGTTATAGCAGAAAATAATGAAAAATCTTTTTTTATAAAATGTAATACGTTAGATAAAAATATAATTTCATTTTCTTTTTTATCTTTATATAAAAAAAATAAAATAGAAGATATAAAAGAAATTATAAATAACGGAGATTTTTTAGTAAGAGTATGCAAAAGAGGAAGATCATTTCCAAACGATGAAGAAATAAATTTTCTAAAAAAAATTGAAGATAAAGTTAGAATTATTTATGCATTAACAGATTTTAATTTAGATAATATTAATTTGATACTCGATAACAGTTTTCAAACTATAAATATAGATGATTATTTTAGAGAGAATGGGATTTTGTCTAAAAAATTGAAAAATTTTGAATATAGACAAGAACAATATGATATGGCAAAGACGGTCGAAGAATCTCTTAATGATGATATTAAGTCTATTATAGAAGCTGGAACGGGTACTGGGAAAACCATAGGATATTTATTGCCGTCTATACTTTGGGCGATAGAAAACAAACAAAAAGTAGTTATAGCTACCAATACAATAAATTTACAGGAGCAAATTTTATTTAAAGACCTTCCAATGTTGAAAGAAGTTATGGATATTGATTTTTCTTATTCTTTAATTAAGGGAAGAAATAATTATATGTGTAACAGATTATTTCACGAAAATATTTTAAACGGAGGAATATCTTTAGAAAATTATACTAATGAACAAAAGGAACAGGTTCATCATATAAACTATTGGGGAGTTAGAACTGAGACTGGAGATAAATCAGAATTGCCTTTTGAGGTTAGTTATGAAGTTTGGGAAAATATTCAAAGTTCAACGGAGTTTTGTATAGGTAAATCTTGTAAACATAGGGAAGACTGCTTTTTTTTCAAAGCTAGAAAAGAAAAGTTTGAGTCTGATATAATAATATCTAATCATCACATATTCTTTGCGGATCTAAATTTAAGATCAGAAGTTGATTTTGATTCAGATTATTTAATACTGCCTAAATATAGAACGCTAATATTTGATGAGGCTCATAATATAGAAAGTGTTGCTAGAAATTATTTTTCTTTTGAAATTTCAAGGTTGAGTTTTATAAGATTGTTAAACAGAATATACAACGAAAGTAAAAATAGAAGAAAACAAAAATCAGTTATAACTCGTATTCAGAATGAGTTTAAAAACAATGAAATATCTCAAGATGAAGAATATAACGATTTAATAAATTTAATAAAATATAGTTACGGCAATATAGTTTCATTAGCAAATATATATTTTGATAGTTTGAAACATATAGTTGATAATGGAGAAGAAAGTGAAATAAAAAAAACCGTTACGGCTTTTGATATGTTAAAGTCAGAATTTTTTTCTGAAGTGAGAGAGAAAAAGAATGAATTTTTAAAAGCGTTAGATGAATTTCATAAGAGTTTGAAAGATCTTCATAAGTTAATTTCAGTTGAAAATAAAAATAATATAGAATTAATAAATTTTTCTAATCATATAAATATGATAAAAAACTTTATTAATACATTCAATCAAATTCATTTGTTTAATGAGGAAGATTATGTTTACTGGATAACTGTTAATTCCAAAAAAACTAATGTATCCTTAACAGCTGCTCCGTTAGATATATCTAGTAATATGATAGAGTCGTTATTTAGTAAATTGAATAGAATAATATTTACTTCTGCAACTCTATCAGTAAATGATGATTTTTCTTACTTTAAAAATTCTATCGGATTAACTGATGAAAAATGTTTGGAGGCTATGATAAGTTCACCGTTTAACTACGAAAAACAGATGAAAGTTTTTATACCGTGTGATATAGGAAATAATCAAAATAGTTTCGATTATATAAAAGACATAAGCAATTTCATTGAAAAACTTTTAGTTAAATTAGGGGGCAGAACATTTATATTGTTTACATCATACAGTTTGTTAAACCAAGTTTATTACAATGTGAGTAATAAATTAAGATCACATGGAATAGAAGTATTATTACATGGTAGTATGCCTAGAAGCAGAATAGTTGAAAAATTTAAAATTATGAATAAACCCGTTTTGTTTGCAACTTCATCTTTTTGGGAGGGAGTTGACGTACAGGGAGAAAATCTTAGCACTGTTATAATTGTTAAATTACCATTTTTAGTTCCAACCGATCCCATAGTTCATGCAAAATCTATAAAGTTAGAAGAAAATGGTAAAAATTCATTTTTTGAATATCAAATTCCTGAAGCCGTTATTAAATTTAAACAGGGAATAGGAAGATTGATAAGAAAAAAAGATGATACAGGGAATATAGTTATATTAGACAATAGAATAATAAATAAAGAATATGGTAAATTTTTTATAAAGAGTATACCAGTTTCAAATATAAATAAAATTTCAAAAAAAGAAATAATTGATTGTATATATTAGAATTGGAGATAATTATGAAAAAATTTAATTTTTTTGGATACAAAGTTGAAGTTAAAAGAGATAAAAAAGAAATAACTTCAGAAATATCTTCAGAAGAGTATTTAATAAAATCGAGAATAATTTATTATCTTTTAATAATCTTTTTAATAGTTTTATCTGCTAAAGTTCCTTATTTATACAGATCTAATAATTATACTAGAGGAGATATAGTAAGGGAAGATATTTATGCACCAAAAACTATTATATACAGAGATAAAGAGGCAAAAGAAAAAATTATAGAAGATATGATAGCAAATTCTGAGAAAAAATATATTTATTCATCTGATACTGAAGAAATTTACACGTCTGCTTTGAATAGATTTTTTGAAGATATATTGTTAATGAAAGAAAATAAAATTAAAGCTTTTGATTATAGTTTTTTAGAAAAAACTACAGGAAAAAGAGTTTCTGAAAATTTAGTTCGTTCAATTTTATCTCTTAGCGAATCAGAGATATTGAAAATGAAAGAAAGAGTTTCATCAAATATAAGTGAAATATATTTAGAAGGAGTATATAAGGAATCTAATTTCATTAGATATCCTAAAATTTACAATGATATAATTTCTGATATTGGAGAAATAGAGAAAGAAATAATGGACACTTTTATTTCACCAAATTATATATACGATATAGATAGAACTAGAACTTTTATAGAGGGTAAAGTTTCGCAAGTTAAGGATCAGTATATAGAAATAAAAGCTGGAACATTAGTAGCAAAAACAGGAGAAACATTAACAGATAGAAAAATAGATATATTAAATAAACTTGAAATATA
>JAEWEF010000085.1 GCA_023389595.1 Fusobacteriota bacterium | reverse complement strand
GTATAAATCCAGCACAACAATTTATAAAATTAGTTAATGATGAACTTGTAAATTTACTTGGAGGATATAGTTCAAATTTAATAAAAGGAGTTAGAAAACCAACTATAGTTATGTTAGCTGGATTGCAAGGAGCTGGTAAAACAACATTTGCCGGTAAATTAGCTAAATATTTAAAAAAGAAAAACGAAAAGGTGTTATTAGTTGGAGCCGATGTTTATAGACCAGCAGCAATTAAACAACTTCAAGTTTTAGCGGGACAAGTTGGAGTAGATATTTATTCAGAAGAAGAAAATAAAGACGTCATACAAATTTGTGAAAACGCTTTAACAAAAGCCAAAGAAATTGATGCTACATATATGATAGTTGATACTGCAGGACGTCTTGATATAGATGAGACATTAATGGAAGAATTAAGAAATGTAAAAAAATCTATAAGGCCACAAGAAATTTTACTTGTTGTTGATGCTATGATAGGACAAGAAGCTGCAAACTTAGCTAAAAATTTTAATGATAATTTGAGTGTTGACGGAATAGTTATAACAAAAATGGACGGAGATACTCGTGGTGGAGCTGCACTTTCTATAGTATCTGTAGTAGGGAAGCCAATTAAATTTATAGGTGTTGGAGAAAAATTAGACGACATAGAACTTTTTTATCCAGACAGAATAGTGTCGAGAATACTTGGTATGGGAGATATAGTTTCTCTAGTTGAAAAGGCACAAAGCGAAATAGATGAGTCAGATGCAAAGTCTTTGGAAGAAAAAATAAGAAATCAAAAATTTGACTTGAATGATTTTCTGAAACAATTGCAGATGATAAAAAAGTTAGGATCTTTAGGAAGTATAGTAAAAATGATACCGGGATTAAATCAGATAGGAGATATATCACCAGCTGAAAAAGAACTTAAAAAAGTTGAGTGTATTATACAATCTATGACGGTAGAAGAAAGAAAAAAACCTGAAATACTTAAGGCGAGTAGAAAACAAAGAATAGCTAAGGGGAGCGGGACTGAAGTTGCAGATGTAAATAGACTTCTTAAACAATTTGATCAGATGAAAAGTATGATGAAAATGTTTAGTGGAGGAAAAATGCCAAATATGGATGCAATGAAATCTATGAAAAATTTTAATAAAAGAGGGAATTTCCCATTTTAGATAATAAAAATTAAAGGAGTGTAAAAAATGTTAAAATTAAGACTAACAAGATTAGGAGACAAAAAAAGACCATCTTATAGAATAGTAGCTATGGAAGGGTTATCAAAAAGAGACGGTAAAGCTCTTGCTTATTTAGGAAACTATTTTCCTTTAGAAGATTCAAAAGTTGTTTTAAAAGAAGAAGAAATTTTGAAACATTTACAAAATGGAGCTCAACCAACTAGAACTGTTAAATCTATATTAGTTAAAGCAGGAGTTTGGGAAAAATTTGAAGCATCTAAAAAAACAAAATAAAAAGTGCTAGCAATAGCACTTTTTTTATTTCTATAAAATTGACACTAAATTTATGTTTTGATATAATTTAATGATAATAGATAAAATTTTGGTGATAGTATGAAACTTTTTGAAAATAATAGTATTAATGAAAAACCATTAGCCATAAAGATAAGACCAAAAAATTTAAAAGAATTTGTTGGTCAGGAACATATTTTATCTAAAAATAAACCTTTGAGAAATTTGATAGAGAAGGGGAAATTATTAAATTGTATTTTTTTTGGTCCACCAGGTAGTGGGAAAACAACACTTGCCGAAATCATTTCTTCTAGTTTAGATTTTAATTTTAAAATTTTAAATGCGACAAATTGTAGCGTTTCAGATATAAAAGATTTAGCAGCAAAAGCTAAACAGGATTTAGATTTTTACAATAAAAAAACTGTACTTTTTTTAGATGAGATACATAGATTTAATAAACTTCAACAGGACTCTTTACTATCTTATACAGAAGATGGAACGATTATATTAATAGGGGCTACTACTGAAAACCCTTATTATAATTTAAATAATGCTCTTATATCGAGAACGCTTATATTTGAATTTAAACCGTTAGCAAAAGGTGATATAAAAAAAATAATTTTAAATGCTAAAAATAAAATAAACATAGAAATAGATGAAGAAATTCTGGATGCTCTTGTAGATATTTCTCAGGGAGATGCAAGAATAGCTATAAACTATTTAGATATGATACATAATATAGGAACAGATATAAGTAAAGAAGATATTTTAAATATTATTAACGAGAGAAAAATTTCTTTTCATAAAGAAAATGATAAATACGATATAATTTCAGCTTTAATAAAAAGTATAAGAGGAAGTGATCCAGACTCATCTGTATATTGGTTAGCTAGATTATTATATGGTGGAGAGGATCCAAGATACATAGCACGAAGACTTTTTATACTTGCTAGCGAAGATATAGGACTTGCAAATCCTGAAGCTTTAATTATTGCGAATGCGGCTATGCAAGCTAGTGAAAGAATAGGAATGCCAGAGGTAAGAATAATTTTAGCAGAAGCGGTAGTTTATTTAGCTATATCTACTAAAAGTAATTCAGTGTATAATGCTATTAATTTAGCAATGGATGAAGTATCTAAAGGAAATATTCAGGAAGTTCCTAAAAATATTTGTCAAAATAATATTGGATATTTATATCCGCATGATTATGAAAATAATTTTATAAAACAAAAATATATGATAAACTCTAAAAAATTCTATATTCCTGGAAATAATAGGAATGAATTGTTGATACTTGAAAAATTAAAAAAAATATGGAGGTAATTATGAAGTTGATTAAAGCCGTAAGGGGAACTAAAGATATAATAGGAGAAGACGCTGAAAAGTTTACTCATATTTCTAATGTGTCTCAACAAGTTTTTGAAAGTTATGGATATAATTACATAAAAACTCCAATTTTTGAAGAAACTGATTTATTTAAAAGGGGAATAGGAGAAGCAACTGATGTTGTCGAAAAAGAAATGTATACCTTTTTAGATAAGGGAGATAGATCTCTGACTTTAAGACCAGAAAATACTGCATCAGTTGTTAGATGCTATTTGGAGCATGGAATATACAATAAAGAAGATATTTCAAGGTATTATTATAATGGTTCTATGTTTAGATATGAAAGACCTCAAGCTGGAAGACAAAGAGAATTTAATCAAATAGGGGTAGAAGTTTTAGGAGATAAATCTCCAATAGTAGATGCAGAAGTAATAGCTATGGGGTATAAGTTACTTGAAAAACTTGGTATAACAGATTTAGAAGTCAGAATAAATTGTATAGGTTCTAATGAGTCTAGAACTATATATAGAGAAAAACTTTTACAACACTTTAACAATCATATAGATGAATTATGTGACGACTGTAAATCTAGAATACACAAAAATCCTCTTAGACTTTTAGATTGTAAAAAAGATTCTAAAAAAGATTTTTTTAAAGAAACACCTAACATAATAGATTCTCTTTTCGATGAAGAAAGAGAACATTATGAAAAAGTAAAAAAATACTTGACTATTTTTGGTATAAAATATGTTGAGGATCCAAGTTTAGTAAGAGGATTAGATTATTATTCAAGCACAGTATTTGAAATAGTCACTAATAAACTTGGAGCACAAGGAACAGTTTTAGGGGGCGGGAGATACGATAATTTATTGAAGCAGTTAGGAGATAAAGATATACCTGCAGTTGGATTTGCATCTGGTATAGAAAGAATAATGATGCTTCTAGATGATTATCCTAAAAATAAAGCTAACATTTACATGGCTTGGTTAGGCGAAAAAACTTTGGATAAAGCATTAGAAATAGTTGAATTATTGAGGGATAACGGATTAAAAGTATCCATAGATTTTTCTTCTAAAACTTTAAAATCTCATATGAAAAAAGCTGACAAATTAAATGTAAAAAAATGTATCATACTTGGAGAAACTGAATTAGAAAAAAATATTGTTTTGTTAAAAGATTTTGAAACTAGAGAACAAAAAGAAGTGAACATAGAGAATATTTTAAATGAATTATCAGGAGGCAAAAATGTATAGAACACATAATCTTGGAGAATTAAGAATAGAAGATGTCGGTAAAAATGTAACTCTTTCTGGATGGGTTAATACTAAAAGAGATTTTGGTGGACTAACTTTTATCGACTTAAGAGATAGGGAAGGGATAACTCAAATAGTTTTCGATATAGATTTTGCCGACAAAACTGTAATAGAAGAAGCACAAAAACTTAAAAATGAATACGTAATAAAGGTAAGTGGTACTGTAAAAGAAAGAAGCAATAAAAATAAAAATATACCTACCGGAGAAATAGAAGTTTTTGCGAATAAATTAGAAGTACTTAACAGATGTGATCTTACTCCTTTTCAAATTAACGGTATAGAAGAAAATTTAAATGAAAATATAAGATTAACGTATAGGTATCTTGATATAAGAAGATCTAGAATGTTAAATAATTTGAAAAAAAGACACAGGATGATAATGTCTATAAGAAATTATATGGACGAAAAGGGATTTATAGATGTTGATACACCTATATTGACTAAGTCTACTCCTGAAGGAGCCAGAGATTTTTTGGTTCCTAGCAGGATAAATGAAGGACAGTTCTATGCTCTTCCACAATCTCCACAAATATTTAAACAACTACTTATGATAGCTGGAATAGAAAAATATTTTCAAATAGCAAAATGTTTTAGAGATGAAGATTTAAGAGCCGATAGACAACCAGAGTTTACACAGCTTGATATAGAAATGTCTTTTGTTAATATGGAAGATGTTATGAACGAAATAGAAGGCCTAGTAAAATATGTATTTTATAATGTGACAGGAGAAGAGGCTAGTTATGACTTTATAAGAATGCCTTATAGTGAAGCTATGGATAGATATGGCTCTGACAAACCAGATATTAGATTTGGAGTAGAATTAAAAAATTTATCTGAAATACTATCTAAATCTTCTTTTAAAGCTTTTTCATCAAATGTAGAATCTGGCGGAATTATTAAGGCTATTGTTGCACCAGGAGCTTGTGATATATTTTCAAGAAAAATATTATCTGAATACGAAGAGTATGTTAAAACATATTTTGGGGCTAAAGGATTAGCTTACATAAAAATTGATAAAAACAATGAAATTTCATCTCCTATACAAAAGTTTTTATCTGAAAAGGAAATGAGCGATATAATTGATAAAACTGGAGCTAAAGCCGGAGATGTTATATTAATAATTTCTGATAAGAAAAAGATTGTAAACGCAGCTTTGGGAGCTTTAAGATTAAGGATAGGAAAAGATTTAAAACTTATAAACAAGAATGAATTTAAATTCTTGTGGATAGTAGATTTTCCTATGTTTGAATATGACGAGGAAGAAGGAAGATATAAGGCTGAGCATCATCCTTTCACTTCAATAAAATCTGAAGATATGGAAAAATTTCTATCAGGGCAAACTGAAGATATAAGAACTAACACTTACGATATAGTATTAAATGGATATGAAATAGGCGGAGGATCAATAAGAATATTTGATCCTAATATACAATCTATGGTATTTGATAGACTTGGTTTAAGTAAGGAAGAAGCGGAGCAAAAATTCGGATTTTTCTTAGAAGCATTTAGATACGGTGCTCCTCCTCATGGTGGATTAGCCTTTGGAATTGATAGATGGTTAATGGTTATGCTTAAGGAAGAATCTATAAGAGATGTAATACCATTTCCTAAAACTAATAAAGGTCAATGTTTAATGACAGAAGCGCCTAACTTAGTTGATGAAAAACAATTAAAAGAATTACACATTTCATCAACTTATAAACTAAAAAAATAATTTGTTTATTCTTGGAGGGATAATGGAGAATAATGACTTTATCAGATATTTTACAAGTGGTAAATGTAGTTCATTTTCAGAGTTTGAAAAAATAGCGACAGATCATGGAATATTTTTCGAAAAAATAAATAATGAAGTGGTAGTTTGCTATGACGGAAGAGGAAATTGGAAAAATGATAGTTATGACTTTTATAGGTGTTTTTTTCCGGATACAGATTTGAAACCGTCTAGTTTCGATTTAATATCTAACATCAGTGAATTGCATAAAAAGTTTATTAAACTTAGAATAAACGAAATATATAAAAACTATGGAATGCCACCTATGTACAATGAATCTATAACTATAAAAGAAAATGCTATTTTATTACTTAACACATTGAAATTAAGATTTGCAATTTTAAAAGATGATATAGATTTTATAAAATATGTTATTAAGTATTAATTAAAAAGGAGTATAAAATATCCATGAAGAGAAAAATTAGTTTTCCTAGTGCGTTTACTGTTCTATTTATCATTTTAATTTTTGCGGCAGTATTAACGCATATTGTTCCTTCTGGCATGTATTCAAGGCTTTCTTACGAAGCGTCTAGTAATGAATTTATAATAACTTCTCCAGACGGCAGTGAATCAACTTTAAATGCTAATTCCGAAAATTTAGAAAAATTAAATATACATTTGGACATTTCAAAATTTGTTGATGGAGTCATTAAGAAACCTATAGCAATACCTGATACATATGAGAGATTAGAACAAAGACCTCAAGGTATAATAGAGTTATTTAAATCTCCAATTAGAGGGATTCTAGATACTACAGATATAATGATATTCGTATTAATACTCGGGGGTATAATAGGATTACTAAATAAAAGTGGTGCTTTTGATGCTGGGATGGCATATATTTCTAAAAAATCAAGAGGTAAAGAATTTTTACTAGTATCTATAGTTTTTGTTTTAACAACTTTAGGTGGAACAACATTTGGTTTAGCAGAAGAAACTATAGCTTTTTATCCAGTATTAATGCCTTTATTTTTAGTAAATGGATTTGATCCTATAATATGTATATCTGCTATTTATATGGGATCTACTATAGGTACTATGGTATCAACTGTAAATCCTTTTTCTGTTGTAATTGCATCTAATGCAGCGGGAATATCTTTTAATGAAGGATTAATTTTTAGAATAGTTATGCTTATACTTTGCAGTGCTATAACATTAGCATACATGTACTATTATGCAAAAAAGGTTAGAAATAAACCTGAACTTTCTTTAGTTTATGAATCTAGAGAATCTATCAATAACAGATTTTTGAAAAATTATGACGCCAATCAAAATATAGAATTTACATTTAGAAAAAAACTTATGCTTATTATATTTGCACTAAGTTTTATCTTAATGGTATGGGGAGTATCTTCTGCTGGCTGGTGGTTCGAAGAAATGTCTACTCTATTTTTAGTAGTAGGAATTATAGAAATGATACTTTCTGGAATGGGAGAAAAAGAAGCTGTAAATACTTTTGTTGGTGGAGCAGCTGAATTAGTAGGTGTTGCTTTAATGGTTGGACTAGCCAGATCTATTAATATAATCATGGATGATGGATTAATATCTGATACATTACTATATTACTCTTCTAATTTAGTGTCTAGTATGGGTAAAGGGCTGTTCTCATTAGTAATGTATATAATATATATATTCTTAGGATTCTTTATAAATTCATCTTCAGGTCTAGCTGTACTATCTATGCCAATAATGGCTCCACTTGCAGATACAGTAGGCATATCAAGATCTATAGTTGTTGATGCTTATAACTGGGGACAAGGGTTAATTGGATTTATAACACCAACAGGACTTATATTAGTTTCTTTAGAGATGGCAGAAACAACTTTTGATAAATGGTTAAAATTTATACTTCCATTAATGGCTATTATAGGTGTTTTTTGTGCTGTTATGCTTTACGTTGAAGCTTTATTATAGTAGGAGGATATATGAGAAAATTAGAAGGTTTAAAACCTGAAAGAGTTTTTTATTATTTTGAAGAAATATCAAAAATTCCAAGAGAATCTGCAAACGAAAAAGCGGTGAGTGATTATCTAGTAGACACAGCAAAAAATCTTGGATTAGAATATTTTAGAGATGAAAATTTAAATGTTATTATAAGAAAAAAAGCTACTAAAGGATACGAAAAATTACCAGGTGTAGTTTTACAAGGACATATGGATATGGTTTGTGAAAAAGAAATCGATAGTAATCACGATTTTAAAAAAGATCCAATAGATTTAGTAGTAGACGGAGAATATATAAGAGCTAATAAAACAACTTTAGGTGGAGATAATGGGATTGCTGTTGCTATGGCATTGGCCGTGTTAGAAGATAAAGAATTACAACATCCGGATATAGAGTTTTTAGCAACGACTGAAGAAGAAACAACTATGAATGGAGCACTATCATTAAAACCTGGTATATTAAAAGGGAAAATGCTTATAAATATTGATTCTGAAGAAGAAGGAATATTGACAGCAGGTTGTGCAGGAGGTCTTGGAGTAACTATTAATTTTAAACCTAAAAAAGAAATTATAGATAAAACTTTATATAATTTTGTTAGACTGGAAGTAAAAAAATTATTTGGCGGACATTCTGGTATGGAAATAAATACTGGTAAAGCAAATGCCAACAAGGTGCTAAATGAAATGTTAATAGATCTAACAGATAAATTTAATCTTAAATTTTTTGCTGTCAATGGAGGAAGCAAAGATAATGCGATTCCTAGAAATTGTTCTATAGATTTAGCAGTTGATAAAAATCAAAAATCAGATTTTGATAAATATTTAAAAGATTTAGAATTTAAAATTAAAAACATATATAAAGAAGAAAAAGAATTAGAAATAGAATCAAAAAATTTAGATGCAGTTGAAGAAGTATTTTCATACGAATCACTAAAAACTTTTATTAGACTTATAAAAGATATACCTACAGGACCAAACACAATGATGACTGAGTATCCAGATATAGTTGAAAGTTCTGATAACCTTGCTATTATAAAAACAGTTTCAGATGAAATAAATATAATAGTTTCTCTTAGAAGTTCTGATCCTAAAGTTTTAAAAGATTTAGCAAATAAAATATCTAATATAGCAGAAGAAAATGAAGCTACTTATAAATTATCTGACGGATATCCTGAATGGATATACAGAAAAAATTCTTTTTTAAGAGATAAGGCAGTAGAAGTTTATAAAGAAATGTTTGGAGAAGAAATGGAAATAACAGTAATACATGCTGGATTGGAATGTGGGGCTATATCTCAAGCTTATCCAGATATGGATATGATTTCTATAGGACCTAATATGTATGATGTACATACTCCAAAAGAAAGAATGGAAATAGCTTCTATAGCAAAATATTATGATTATATTAAAAAATTATTGAAAGAATTAAAATAACAAAATTTCGAGCCCAACATATAGTTGGGTTTTGTTATAAGGAGAATATATGTCCAAAAAAATAATGATACAAGGAACGGGATCTTCAGTTGGAAAAACAACTCTAGTAGCTGCGTTATGTAGATTTTTTTCTAACGATAATAAAAAAGTTTGTCCTTTTAAATCTCAAAACATGGCTTTAAATTCGTTTGTAGATATAGATGGATTAGAAATGAGTAGAGCAACAGTTGTTCAAGCAGAAGCTGCAAGAGAAATACCAAGAGCTTACATGAACCCCATATTATTAAAACCTAATTCAGATAACAACTCACAATTAATTATTAATGGCAAATTTTTTAAAAATGTAAGTGCTAAAGAGTATTTTTCTATGACAAAAAATTTAAAAGAAAAAATAAAAAATATATTCGAAGAAAATATAGAAAATATTTTTGATATCTGTGTGATCGAAGGCGGTGGATCGCCTGCCGAAATAAATTTAAGAAAGTATGATATAGTAAATATGGGAATGGCTGAAACTCTAGATGCTCCTGTAGTTTTAGTTGCTAATATTGATATAGGCGGAGTTTTTGCATCTATATATGGTACTGTGGCTTTATTAGATGAAGAAGATAAAAAAAGAATTAAAGGATTTATTATAAATAAATTTAGAGGAGATGTAAGTTTATTACAAAGTGGAATTGATATGATAGAAAAAAAATTTTCAGATGAAGGCTATGATATTAAATGTCTAGGAGTAATACCTTACATGGATATAGACTTAGAAGAAGAAGATTCGCTATTTCATAAAAAAATTTCAAAAAAAAATCCAGAAATTGTAGTAAGCGTTATCAAAACGAAAAAGATGTCAAATTTTACAGATTTTTATTGTTTTAATCAATATGATGATGTTGATATTAAGTATATAGAAAATGCCAGTGACTTGGGAAATGAAGATATGATTATAATTCCCGGAAGCAAAAGCACTCTATACGATTTACAGTGGATGAAAAAAAATGGAATATTTGAAAGAGTTTTAGAAGAATATAAAAAAGGGAAAGTTATTTGTGCTATTTGTGGTGGAATGCAAATGTGCGGGAGAAAAATATACGATAAATTTAAACTAGAGAGTGATATTGAGGAAATAGATGGGTTTAATTTTTTCGAATATGAAACGAAAATAGAAAAAGAAAAGTTAACAAAACAAATAAAAATTACAATTCCAAAACTAAACGGAATTTTATCTTGTGTAGAAGGAATTGAAATAAATGGCTACGAAATACATAACGGCGTATCAAATGTTAAATTTCCTATATTGTCTTCAGGAAATATTTTTGTAACGTATATACACGGAATTTTTGACAATGATAAATTCAGAAACGAAATAATAAATTTACTTAGAGAAAAAAAAGGATTGGAAAGGAAAAAATATAGTAATAGTTTTAATAATTACAAAGACGAACAATACAATAAATTGGCAGAAAAAATTCAAAATAATATAGATATGAAAAAAATTTATAAAATTTTAGAAAAAAATTTGTAATATAATAAAAAAGTGATATAATAGTTTTTAAATTTAAACTTTTTATTATATTACTGGAGGGAATTAAAATGAACATCTTAAATCTTATTGTTGAAAGTGTAAATAATTTTTTATGGGGTAAAAATATTTTAGTTGTTATGTTAATAGGGGCAGCTGTATATTTTACATTTAAAACAAAATTTATGCAATTTAGGATGTTTTTTAAGATATTTAAAATTCTTTCAAAAGAAAAAATACAAGAAGGAGGAATAAGCTCACTTGAGACATTTTTCTTGGGAACTGCTTGTAGAGTTGGAGCAGGTAATATAGCTGGAGTAGTAGCAGCTATTTCTGTAGGTGGGCCTGGAGCAATTTTCTGGATGTGGTTAGTTGCCTTACTTGGATCTGCAACTGCATTTGTAGAATCTTCTTTATCTGTTATATATAGAAAAAAAGATAAAAACGGTAAATATATAGGGGGGACACCTTTTATTATAGAAGAAAAACTTAGAATGAGATGGCTTGGTATTATTTATGCAGTAGCTTCTATTATATGTTATTTAGGAGTTATACAAGTAATGTCAAATTCAATAACTGATTCTGTTACAAGTGTTTATAATCTTGCCGACGATTATGATCCAAATACTTTAAAATATATACTATCTGGCCTTGTAACAATAGTTGTAGCATTTATCATTTTTTCAAGAAGCAAAAAAGACAGCATAATAGATGCTCTTAATAAAATAGTTCCAGTTATGGCCGTTTTATATATAGGAGTTGTTATTTATATTTTAGTTACTAATTTTACTAATATACCATCTATGATATCTAATATATTTCAAATGGCATTCGGAGCAAAAGAAATTGCTGGCGGAGGAATAGGTATTGTAATAATGCAAGGTGTTAGAAGAGGACTATTCTCTAATGAAGCCGGAAGTGGAAACTCTAACTATGCAGCTGCATCCGTTGATATAGATAATCCAGCTAAACAAGGTTTAGTACAAGCACTTGGTGTTTTTACAGATACACTAATTATTTGTAGTGCAACAGCATTTATCGTTTTACTTGCTCCAACAGATATAACTCAGGGACTTAATGGAATGGATTTATTCCAATCATCAATGATGTATCACATAGGTTCGTTGGGGGCAGCTTTTACTGTAGTAATAATGTTTTTCTTCTCTCTAAGCACTATACTTGCTGTAGTTTTTTATGGGAAAAGTGCTGTGGGATTTATTAGTCAAGAAAAAAATATTTATTTATTGTATCAAATTTTAGTGATTGTTATGGTATTTGTAGGTGGAATAAAACAAAATATTTTTGTTTGGTCTTTAGCAGATTTTGGTCTTGGAATTATGACAGTTATAAATATTTTATGTATTATTCCTATAGCAAAACCGGCTTTAGATAGTTTAGAAAAATATAAAAAAGAATTGAGTTAGAAGATAGGAGGTTTACTTGGGAGTAAAACTTATAAAAGATTTAGTTCACAATTATATTTCTATAGATGACGATATTCAAAAAATAGTAGATACATCCTCTTTTCAAAGATTAAGAAGAATAAGACAATTATCTTGTAACTATATTTTTCCTTCTACAAATCACACGAGATATGAGCATTCATTAGGTGTGATGCAGTTAGCTTGTATTTTTTTCGACAAACTTAGACAGGACATGATTAAATTAAAACTAACTGAAAGCGAGATAGATAATTTGAAAAATCATTTAAAAATGGCATCTATTCTTCACGATATAGGTCATCCACCATTTTCACATTTAGGTGAAAAATTTTTGGATGAAAAAGAAATATTTAATGCGATTAAAGAAGAATTTTCTAATAAAATTTCTGTGGAAGAAACTTTTTTAGATGAAAATGGAAAAATAGTTGGAAAAGAACACGAACTTTTATCTTGTTATGTGATACTTAGAAACTTTTCAAATATACTTAATGAAATAGATAAAAACATTGATATTTCTTTTATATGCAGATGTATTATAGGAAACGAATACAGACAAGATATGGACTGGAGTAAAAATATTTGCATAAATATACTTAATTCAGATTCTATAGATGTAGATAAACTGGATTATTTAATGAGAGATAACCATATGGCTGGAGAAATAGCTCCTAAAATGGATATAACAAGATTATTAAATTGTATATTTATTTCTGACGATAAAAAAATAAAATTTGTTGCTAAAGCTATACCTGCTGTACAATCTATAATAGATTCTAGAGATTCTTTGTATCTTTGGGTATATCATCACCATATTTCTATATATACAGATTATGTAACTTGCAGAATAATAAATAGATGTATAGAATTGTACAACGAAAACAAAAATTCATTCGAAGGAATTAATAGGCAACACTTTTTTTCTCCTAGAGCAATAAGCGATAATCTTATTACTGACGATGATATTTATTCACATTTGAGAAAAATATATATTAATCGTAAAAGTGAATTTATTGACGATTTTAATAAGATAGCGATAGAGCAAATTTTTGAAAGAAAATTTTTAAAAAGTCTTTGGAAAACTATATACGAATACAAAGATTTTGAAAATATGCTTTTAAAAGAAGGATACATTAATTCTTATGATGATATTTCTGAAATTATAGAAAATAAAAATGAAATAGAAAGTATCACTAAAAATATATCAAAAAAACTAAATATACACGAAGCGGAAATATTTATCATAACTAAACATAATAAGTTTTACAATGCTACAGTTGAAACGCCAACATATATTTATTTAAATGGAGAAGATAGAAAATTATCAGAATTATTACCACAAAAATTTTATACTAAATTTAGAGAAATGTTATTTTTTGTTTTTGCTCCTTCAGAAAAAATAGATGATGTTAAAAATGAATTAATAGAGGAAATAAAAAAAAGAATAAAAAGGATTGATTAACTCAATCCTTTTTATTCTTTTATTAATATGGATTAACTACATACTCAACTATGGAATTTACTATATCTGCAGTTTTTCCATTTTTGTCATTCACTGGATTAAATTCTACTATATCTATTGAAGATATATTATAATTTTTAAACAAGAATTTAAAAACTGTAAAAACTTCGTCTATGTTTAATCCATTTCTAACAGGAGTTGAAACTGCAGGAGCATATATTGGATCCATAGAATCTACGTCAAAACTTATGTGTAAATTATCAACTTGTAAATATTCTTTTACCTCTTCTAAAATATTATCTAAGCCTTTTTTTAATATTTCATCATGGTATATGATTTTTACTCCAAGATTTTCTATTATTTTTCTTTCTTCTAGATCTATATCTCTTGCATCAAATATAACTACATTTTCACTTTTTATTTTTGCTCCTTCATAGAAACAATCTACTAAGTTTTTATCTCCGTACCCTTGAAGAACTGCAAGAGGCATTCCGTGAATATGACCAGTTATTGTACTTTCGTCAGTATTCATATCACCGTGAGCGTCTATCCAGATTACACCTATTTCTTTTTCTTTTGCAACCCCTGAAATACTTCCGATTGCTATTGAATGATCTCCTCCTATAGTTATAGGACGATAACCGTCTTTGACTGCTTCGTTAACTTTTTTAGCTAAATTTTCACAAGTGTGTAATATTGTATTTTTATATTTTAAATTTTTATTTCCAAAATCTTCTTTTTGTTTTTCTATATCAAGTATTTCCATTTCATCAAAATTATCTGGAAATTCTTGAACAAGAACTGCGGGACCAAATTCAGAACCAGAAACATTAGATCCAAGATTTAGTGGAACACCAAACAATTTGTTTTTCATTTTTTCAGAATAAATATAAATTGCATCCTCTTCTTCTATTATATTTATTGTGTTTAGTGTAGAATCTTCCATGCCTTGTAAATGTAAATTTGCTTCTTTTAATTCTTCTACATAGTCTATAATTTCTTGAGTAATTCTTTCTCCTGCTATGATTATTGGAATTCCAGGAGGATAAGCCATAATCATTTCACCACAAATTTTACCTGCACTTTCCTTGAAAGGAACTTTATTTTTTTCACTGAAAAAAGCTTCTCTAGGCATAAGAATTAACTCAGGAATTGAAGGGATTTTTAAAGTTTTATTTTTTAATTCTTGACATTTATCAGCAAATCTTAAACTTATATCTTTTAAAGCATTTAATAATTTATTAACACTTTCATCCGTATCGCCTATAGTTATAAGACCAAGAGTATTGTAGTAATCTGACATTTCCATTTGTATGTCATAATCATTTATAAGTAGAGATTCTAATTCATATCCTTTTAATCCAAGCTCTTTAGCAGATATTGTTATTTTTGTAGGGTCAAAAGAATAAAAACCTTTGCCATCAATTTTTTCCTCTCCAAAACAATAAATACCAGGAATTTTATTTGCTTCTACTCTAAAATATCTAGCTAACCTTATAGCTTTTTCAAGTAATTCTTTTCCGTGAAGAGCAATTTGCCTTCTTGCACAATCAAGTGAAGCCATAAGAGGATAAGAAGGAGATGTAGTATGTAATAAGCTAAGTGTTTGTTTAACTTTTTCTACATCAATTCTAGTTGAATTAACATGTAAAACTGACATTTGTGTCAATGCTCCTAAAATTTTATGCGTACTTTGAGCACATATATCAGCTCCTGCGTCTATAGCAGACTCTGGTAATTCTTCGTGAAAATGTAAATGAGGGCCATGAGCCTCATCAACTATAAGAGGTATATCAAAACTATGAACTATTTCAGCAATTTTTTTAATATCTGTTGCCATACCATAGTAGGTAGGATTTATTATCAAAACAGCGGCTATATCTGGATCCTGTCTTAACATATTTTCTACAGTTTCGGGTTTTACTCCAGTAGCTATACCTAATTCTTCATCTATTTCCGGCGTCATATATACAGGTTCAGAACCACTTAAAATAATACCAGCAGAAACAGATTTGTGCACATTTCTAGGGACTAGAATTTTTTCTCCAGATTTTACAACAGACATAATCATAGCCTGTATTGCTCCTGAGGTTCCATTTACGGCAAAAAAACTATGTTTAACACCGTAAGCATCGGCTAGTAATTCTTGAGATTTTTTTATGCAAGAAGTTGGATGATGTAATCCATCTACAAGTTTAAAAATTGTTACGTCTATGTCAAAAGTACTTTTTCCAATAAAATCTAAAAATTCTTTATCAGTTCCGTTTCCTCTCTTGTGACCCGGAACATGAAATGGAGTAACATTTCTTCCAAAGTATTCATCTTTTAATGTAGAAAAAAGTGGTGTTTCGTTTTGATTTAATTTGTACATTTATACCTCCTTTATAATTTAATTTATTTTTTTTTGACGTTGTATTGTAGAATTTTTTTAAGTTTTAGTCAATAAAAAAATTATAATCTGATTTTTTAGTAATTATAAAAATAATATCATAAAATATTAAAAATTACCTTAAAATTTCAAATAAATATATTATAAAAATATAGTTTTTAATTCTTGACAATATACAAAAAAAGTAATATTCTAAATTTATGTAAATTTAATATTAAGTATATAAAAATATTAGGAGGATTCTAGTGCTTAAGTTTTTTATAGAAATTATTATATATCTTACAGTTTTTGCAGTACTAGCTGGGTTAATATTATCTTATTTAGAAAAAACTAAAAGTATTTTTCTAAATATTTTAGTCTCAGTAATTTCTTTGATAGGACTTTCTTCAACTATTGTAATGATAATATTAAAAGAAAAGTTCCCACAAAAAATGGTACATATTTCTCTATTTTATAATAGACTATTTTTGTCATTAGGTATGGGTTTCATAATCATAAGTTTTATATTAATAGCCATATCTATACTAAAAAAAAGAGATGTATTTTTTGTCAAGATATATAGTATAACTTCAACGATATCTTTTTGGTTTGTAGGAATAACAATTTTTCCGCAAGTATATGCTCTGACTAAAGAATTTATAGCTTTTGGAGAAACGAGTTTTGGAACTCAATCATTAATAAGATTAGCTGGGTTTTCTCTTGGATTTTTATTGATAATAATTCTAGGATTAGCAACTTATAAATTGTCTATAAAAATCAATGAATCAAAAAGAAATTTATTAAATATTATTTTGAATTCTGTAATCTTGATAGATTTTGCGAGTAGAGGTATAGCAGCTCTAGCTAGATTAAGAATTTTAAAAGCAAGAAATAGAATTGTATTTAAAATAATGATATTTGAAGATAGGAGCCTTGTTTATATCATTACATTATTTACTATTTTTATTCTAATCTTTGCTATATATTTTTATAGTAAAAATATCAAAATTATTGGAGAATTCAAAAATAACGCTTTTAAAAGAATAGAAAAAGCAAAAATTAAAAATAATAGGTATTGGGCCATAACGCTTTCACTTTCTATTATTTTAGTGTTTTTAACAGTTACTGCACTAAGAAGTTATGTGAATAAACCTGTAGAACTTAGTCCTCCTAAACCATATCAAATGGAGGGGAACAATATAGTAATACCACTTAGCGATGTAGACGATGGGCATCTTCACCGTTTTTCTTACATAAGTTCTGGAGGTAATAATGTAAGATTTATAGTTGTTAAAAAAGTTAGGGGAGGAAGTTACGGGATAGGACTTGACGCTTGCGATATATGTGGTGTTGCTGGATACTACGAAAGAAATGACGAAGTTGTATGCAAAAGGTGCGACGTTGTTATGAATAAAGCTACAATAGGATTTAGAGGTGGATGTAATCCTGTGCCTTTCGAGTTTGTAATAAAAGATAAAAAAATAATAATAGATGTGGCTGTTCTTGAAAAAGAAAGTTATAGATTTCCGGTAGGTGAATAATTATGTTTTGGAGAATGGTAAAAGGTACAGTTTTTAGACAGAAATCAAAAATGGTTATGATAGCTTTTACTGTAGCATTAGGAGTATCACTTGCAACTGCAATGATGAATGTAATGCTTGGTGTAGGAGATAAAGTAAATAAGGAATTAAAAACGTACGGAGCTAATATAACCGTAATGCACAAAGATGCTTTTTTATTAAACGGTTTATATGGATTAGATGGCGGTGACGGTGTAAATAGCAAATATCTAAGAGAGGATGAGCTACACAAAATAAAAGAAATATTTTGGGGATTTGCCATAGTTGATTTCACACCTTATTTAGAAAATACTGCTGAAGTTGAGAATATAGGAAATATTAAAATAGTTGGAACATGGTTTAACAAACATCTGTCTATGCCTACTGGTGAAGAACTAGATACCGGTATAAAAAATTTAAAAAATTGGTGGGATGTTCAAGGAGAATGGTTAAGAGACGATGAAACTGACGGAGTTATCATCGGAAGTCTACTTGCTGGCAAAAATAACATTAAAATAGGAGACAGCATAAAAATTTATGGAATAAATGGAAATAAAAATTTTATAGTAAAAGGTATTCTTAATTCTGGTAGTGAAGAGGATAATTATATTTATACTACATTAGATACAGCTCAAGAACTTTTTGATATGGAAAATAAAGTTAGTAAAATTGAAGTTTCGGCCTTGACTACGCCAGACAATGACTTAGCTAGAAAAGCAAGTCAAGATCCTAACAGCTTGACTATAAGCGAATACGAAACATGGTATTGTACTGCATACGTAAGTTCTATCAGTTATCAGTTACAAGAGGTTTTGACAGATAGTGTTGCAAAACCTAATAGACAAGTTGCCGAATCTGAAGGAACAATACTAAATAAAACTGAGTTGTTAATGTTACTTATAACAATTTTAAGTTCTATAGCATCCGCCTTAGGTATATCAAATTTAATTACTGCGTCTGTAATAGAAAGAAGTCAAGAAATAGGGCTAATAAAAGCTATAGGTGGAACAAATAGAAGAATAATACTATTAATATTAACTGAAATAGTTATAATAGGTATTTTAGGAGGAGTAGTAGGATATCTGTTTGGACTAGTATTTACTCAAATAATAGGTAAAACAGTTTTTGGATCCTATATAGAGCCTGCTATAATAGTAATACCTATAGATGTTGCACTTGTTTTCTTGGTTACAATTTTTGGAAGTATCCCGGCTATAAAATACCTTTTAAAATTGAGACCTACTGAAGTATTACACGGAAGATAGGAGGTAGAAATGACTAAAAATAAAATGTATATAAAAATGGTTCTTTCTTCTCTTATTAGAAGAAGAGCAAGAATGTTAATAGCTTTAATGGCAGTAGCTATTGGTGCGACTATAATGTCAGGTCTTATAACTATATATTATGATATACCAAGACAGTTAGGTAAAGAATTTAGATCTTACGGAGCAAACTTTGTTGTACTATCGTCAGGAGAAGAAAAAATTTCAGCTGAAAAATTCGAAAAAATAAAATCTGAGTTGCCTGTGGGTAAAATTGTTGGGGCAGCTCCTTATAGATATGAAACTACTAAAATAAATCAACAACCATACATACTTGCTGGAACTGATATTGAACAAGTAAAAAATAATAGTCCATTTTGGTATATAGAAGGTGATTGGGCACTTGATAATAACGAAGAAGATGTAATGGTAGGAAAGGAAATAGCTAATAAATTAAACTTGCATATAGGAGAAACTTTTGTAATAGAAGGGCCTAAAGCTGGAGCTAAAGTTATTGCTTCTAAACAATCTGACACAGCTGAAGAAAGTAAGGTAAAAGATTTAACAGATGATTTTTATAGAAAAAAACTAAGGATCAAAGGAATCATTACAACCGGTGGGACAGAGGAATCTTTTATATTCTTGCCTATGGAATTATTAGAGAATATACTAGAAGATAATACTAAAATAGACAGTATAGAATGTTCTATAGAAAATGATACTGCTCAACTTGAAAGTTTATCAAAAAAAATAAGCTATATAGATGGAATTGCTTCAAGAGCAGTAAAAAGAGTAACTCAATCTCAAGATATAGTTTTGAGTAAATTGCAAGCTCTAGTTTTACTCGTAAATTTAATAGTTTTAGTTCTTACTATGATATCGGTTGGAACAACTATGATGGCCGTTGTTGCAGAAAGAAAAAAAGAAATAGGATTAAAGAAGGCTTTAGGAGCACACGATGATGAAATAAAGAAAGAATTTTTAGGAGAAGGAATAGTTCTTGGATTTTTAGGTGGACTTATAGGAGTTTTTCTAGGATTTGTTTTCGCACAAAGGGTTAGCTTGAGTGTATTTGGTAGGGCAATAGAATTTAAATTGATGTTCATGCCAATTACTGTAGCCATATCCATGCTAATAACAGCTTTTTCATGCATATATCCAGTTAAGAAGACTGTAGAGATAGAACCTGCAATAGTACTTCGAGGAGAATAAGGAGGTAAAATGGAAAAAAGAGAGGTTTTATTAGAATTGAAAAATGTATCCAAAATTTATGGAGATTTACATGCTTTAAGTGATATTAATTTAACGGTTCATAAAGGTGAATGGGTATCTTTTATGGGGTCTTCAGGATCTGGAAAAACAACTATAATGAATATAATAGGATGTATGGACAAACCATCTGTAGGACAAGTTTTATTAGATGGACAAGATATTACTAAAGAAACACAAAAAAGTTTAACTTCAATTAGAAGAGAAAAAATAGGTCTTATATTTCAACAGTTCCATCTTATACCTTATCTTACAGCTTTAGAAAATGTTATGGTCGCACAATATTACCACAGTATACCGGAAGAAGAAGAAGCAATGCAAGCTTTAGAAAGAGTTGGATTAAAAGAAAGAGCACATCATTTACCAAGCCAATTATCTGGAGGAGAACAACAAAGAGTTTGTATTGCTAGGGCTTTAATAAATTCTCCTGAAATTATTTTGGCAGATGAACCTACTGGAAACCTGGATGAAGCAAATGAAAAAATGGTAATAGATATTTTAAAAAAACTTCATTCAGAAGGTAGTACTATAATAGTTGTTACGCACGATGACTATGTCGGAGATGTCGCTGAAAGAAAAATAATATTAGAGTATGGGAAAATAATAAATGATATAAAACAAAAATAAGGAGAAATTTAATGAAGAGAAAATTTTTTAAAAAATCATTGATATGTATTTCTTTAATGTTTGTTTGTGCTTGTGGAAGTAAGAATTTTGAAAAAATGAGCTTTAATGATGGAGAATATGAGGGGAAATATATTTCTGAAGAAACTCCAAAAAGCTCTATGATTGTAAAAATAGAAATAAAAGATAATAAAATTATTTCTTGTACAATGGAAGCGTATGATGCACAAGATAAAATAAAGGATGAAAATTATGGTCTTGAAGCTGGAGAGCAAAAATATGCAATAGCACAAAAATCTGTTGAAAGTATGAAGAAATATCCAGAGAAATTATTAGAAGTTCAAGATCCAGAAAAAGTAGATGCAGAGGCTGGAGCAACAGTGTCAAACAAAGAGTTTAAATCAGCTGTGTGGGATGCTTTAGAGAAAGCTAAGAAATAATTTTTCATTCATAATTTTTTAAAAGTGAGTTGCGGAGGTATATTTTATGAAAAAAAATATTATTGAAATAGTAACAACTATTTTAGCTTTTATAATGATAATTGTTCCAATATATATAGCACCTATATGTCCATCCAATTCTGATGGAAGTCACATGGGATGTTATTATAGTGCTAATCTAACTACAAAATTATCTATAGCTGTTGTTCTAATATCGCTAATTATGATATTTACTAGCCGTACAGCTATTAGTAAAATAATCAAAATAATAGGAAGCATACTAAATATATTTTTAGTGTTCTTAATATATGCTATACCACATAGATTAGTACATGTTCATAATGAAGTTGGTAAATTATATGGATTTTGCGGATCAGATAGTATGCCTTGCGTTCATCATCACACTTTTGAAATATTGGGGTTTATTTCTTTAATAATAGGAATACTGATGATATTAAATTTAATTAAAACATTTTTAAGTAAAAGATAGATTAGGAAATAATTATGTTAAAAAAATTAACTACAAGAATAATTTCAATGGAAAATATTAGAAGAAAACCGTTGAGAAGTTTTTATATAATAACACTTGTATCCTTATTCACAGCGATTTTATATATAGGATCTATTTTTTCCATAAGCCTTAGTAAAGGATTGGAAAGTTTATCTGATAGATTAGGAGCAGATATAATAGTTGTACCTGCTGGATATAAAGCGAATATAGAGGGAGTATTACTTAAGGGGGAAGCATCAACGTTTTATTTACCATCAAACACTATAGAAAAATTAAGTAAATATGATGAAATAGAAAAGATGACACCACAAACTTATATAGCAACATTATCTGCTTCGTGCTGCTCTTATCCGGTTCAAATAATAGGTATTGATATGGAAACGGATTTTTTAATTAGTCCTTGGTTAAGCAGTAAATTTGATAAAAAATTATCTGACGACGAAGTTATTACTGGAAGCCATATAAGTGGTGAAAAAGGTGAAACAATAAAGTTTTTTGAAAATGACTTAAAAATAGTTGGGAAATTGAATCAAACAGGGATGGGATTCGATGCAACAGTTTTTGTAAATAAAAATACTGCACAAAAAATAGCTAAATCTTCGGAGAGAATACAATATAACAGAGTTGCTAACGAAGATTTAATCTCTTGTGTTATGATAAGAGTAAAACCAGGAGTTGACTCTGTAAAACTTGCTTCTAAAATTTCTAGGGAATTAGCAAAAGAAGGAATTTTTGCAATGTTTAGTAAAAAATTTATAAATTCTATATCTTCTAATTTAAATACATTATCAAGATACACTTTTATCTTAATATTAGGCTTGCTAGTGTTACTTGTAATAATACTTGGATTAATATTTAATGCAATTTTTAATGAGAGACGTAAAGAAATGGGAGTGCTTAGAGTCTTAGGAGCATCTAATAAAAAACTAAGAAATATTATAATGACCGAAGCTATAATTTTATCCCTATACGGATCATTTTTAGGGGTTTTTATTGGATCTATACTTTGTATTATATTAGTTCCAATATTTGCTAATTTTTTTGGAATGCCATTTTTAAATCCTAATATTTTAACATATATTTTTATATTAATAATTAGTTTGATTGCAGGAACTTTTATAGGGCCTCTAACTGTTATGAAACTTACAAGAAAAATTGGTAAAAAAGATAGTTACGATCTTTTTAGAGAACAGTAATAACACGGAGGTTAAAATGTTAGAAATAAAAAATATAGTAAAAAGTTATAAAAGAGGAAATAAAACTTTTAATGCAGTAGATGACATTAGTTTAAGTATAGATAAAGGAGATTTCATTCATATAATAGGAAGGAGTGGAAGTGGGAAATCCACATTACTTAATATAGTAGCCGGGTTATTATCACCAGATAGTGGAGAAGTTATTTTAGAAAAAGAAAACTATATTTATTTTGATGATGAAAAAAAATCGAGATTCAGAAACAAAAGAATAGGTTTTATTCCACAATCTCCAGCTCTGTTAAGTTATTTTAATGTTTTAGAAAATATAGTTCTACCATACTATTTATATGAAGATGAAACAGATATATATGGTAAAGCAAGATACATATTAAATAAATTAGGTATAGAACATCTTGCAGAATCGTATCCGAGTGAACTATCTGGAGGAGAAACTAGAAAATGTATTATAGCCAGAGCATTAATTAATGATCCAGAGATTATAATTGCTGATGAACCAACTTCGGATTTAGATATAGAAAGTACTAATGAAGTACTTGAATTACTAAGCAAGATAAATGAGATGGGAACAACACTTTTAGTTGTCACTCACGAGCTAGATACATTAAAATACGGTAAAAAAGTTTATACTATGGAAGGTGGCAAATTAAGAGAAGGTAAATATATATAAAATAAAAAAGCTGTAATTTTTATAAATACAGCTTTTTATTTTTCTATTTTTTATATATGTATTTTAGATATAAATCTCCAGTATAACCTATAGATAAACCATAAACATCATTGTGAACTAAAATTGGGTATGATAGTTTGTGTAGTGGTATAACAGGCATATTTTTAAAAAAATCTTCGTCACTATAAATTTTATTTTTTAAATTAAATTTTTTATTTAAATATCTGTAAAAATCTTTTCTGTTTGATGAGGACACTAAAAAAGATTCTAACTCGAAATCTATATTTTTTTCTTCTGACTTATAATTTATTATTCTTATTGGGAGTTTAAAATTTGTTATCCATTCCTTAGCAGTAGATAGAAGTATTTTTTCGGAAGTAATATTTTTATCATTAGAAATGGCATTTAATAAATTTTCTCCAAAGTCAATATTTATTTTATTTTTTAAATCTAAAAAATTACCTCTAGCTAAATTTAATTTATCGGATGTTGGATGTGGGTGAGAAAATATCGAAGTGGAACCATCTTGTAAAATTACTTCAGCTATAAACTCAGGATCGGAAACATCATATAAAAGATTGAGAATTTCAGGTTTATTTAGAATTTTATTTTTAAAACGTATATATGAGTACTTATTTACTGGAAAAATTAATTTTTCAGGAGATAAATTAAAATCTTGTCTTCTATCGTATGGGATATTGTAAAAAGGCATACCAAAAATATCTGTTTCATATCTATTAAACATTTCATATGCATTTATATCGTCATTTACAATTGATATATTTATATTTTTTAAAAGAGTATTGGATTTGTCCCAATATTTTTCATTCTTAGAAAGAATTATGTTGTCTTCAGTTACACTATCTATTTTAAAAGCACCGTTAACTATTAGTTGATCATATGGTAAATTTTCGTTTTCTTCTCTTATTGGAAAAAAAATAGGACTAGCAACCCATTCATCAAAATTTTCTATACCTTCAGTTAAAAATACTTGTAGTTCATCGTCTGCGTAGTTAGTTAAAATTTTAACAGAATTTTTTGGAGCATTTTTATTTTTAAAATTTTCAGCACCTTTTATAAATAAAAGTTTATATATATCTTCTGACGCGTCTTTTGTTTTTAAAGCCTTTAACCAACTATTTTTATATGTATATGCAGTTATTTTTGTTCCATCTGACCAAAAAATATCATCTCTTAACTTAAATGTCCAAACTTTAAAATCATCTGAATGAGTAATTGATAATAAACTTGGATATATAAGTTTGTTGTTAGCAATTTCTGTTAGACCTTCAAATAATTGTATAGTCAAGTTTCTATCGGCTTCGTTTTTATATTTATGTGGGGAAAATTCAAAATTATATTTTGGTATAGATAAATTAAGTGTTTGTTTAATTTCATATGAAGATTCATCTATATTTTTATTTTTAGAACAGGAAATAATCATAATATTTAGTAACAAGAATAAAAATAAAAGGCATCTGTTCTTTTTCATATAATACTCCTTTAATATAAAAATATATTGTAATTTATATAATTTTATCATAATAAATTATAAAAAGCTACTATTTTAACATGTAAATATTTAAATATACAAATATTATTGACAATTTACAAAAAAAATGTAAAATGTATACGTATATAGGTATGAATAATTGATTATTTTTAAGTGTTAGGGGTTGATTTTATTGAGAAAATTTATAATATCATTCTTTATATTTATATGTTCTTTCTTAGTTATATCCAATATTAATTCTGAGGAATTATACGCAGCTAAAAAACAATATTCTACTTGGCAAGAAGTTGCAAAAGATATGCGTTTAGAATTTGAAGGAGCTATAAAAGCTATTGATGAAGGAGACAATAATAAGGCATATAAGCACGTAAATGACGCTTATTTTGGTTATTATGAAGTTCAAGGTTTTGAAAAAAACGTTATGGTTTATATATCTGCTAAAAGAGTTAATGAAATAGAAGCTATGTTTAGAAAAATAAAACATACTCTAAGAGGAAATATAGAAGGCAACGTTGATGAATTAGATAGAGAAATAGATTTATTATCTGTAAAAATATATAAAGATGCTATGGTATTAGATGGTGTAGCAAAAATAGAAGACCCTGATTCGTTAGGAGAATTAGTTTTCGGTAAAGAAATACAAAAAGCAGATGAATCTTCTGTTAAAATTAGATCTTTCTTAACTTCTTTTGGATTATTGTTAAGAGAAGGTTTAGAGGCTATACTTGTAATTGTTGCAATAATAGCTTATCTTGTTAAAACTGGAAATAAGGCTCTATGTAAAAAAGTTTATGTAGGTATAGGGTTAGGAGTTTTAGCTTCGTTAGTTCTTGCCGTACTAATAGAATTAATTTTTGGTGGAGTTGGCCAAGAATTGATGGAAGGTATTACTATGTTCTTGGCAGTTGCTGTCTTGTTCTGGGTAAGCAACTGGATATTGTCACGTTCTCAAGAAGAAGCTTGGGAAAGATATATTCATGAACAAGTTGAAAGATCAATAGATGAACAAAGTGGTAAAGCTCTTGTTTTTTCAGCATTTTTAGCTGTAATGAGAGAAGGAGCTGAGTTAGTCCTATTCTATAAAGCTATGCTTACAGGAGGACAAACTAATGTTGCATATGCAGTGTACGGATTTATAGCTGGATGTATACTTTTAGTAATAATATACGTTATATTTAGATATACAACAGTTAGATTACCTTTAAGACCTTTCTTCTTATTTACTAGTGTATTGTTATTCTTGCTATGTGTATCATTTATGGGAAAAGGTGTCGTAGAGCTAACTGAAGCTGGAGTAATATCTGGTGGAACTGTTATACCTTTCATGAACGGTTACCAAAATGAATGGCTAAATATCTATGATAGAGCAGAAACTTTAATACCACAAATTATGTTAGTAATAGCAGCTATTTGGATATTGGTATCTAATCATTTTAGAGAAAAAAAGATTATAAAAGATCATCAAAAAGTAAAAGAAAATTAAAAAAATAATTTAATATAAATATTAGGAGGTTTTTTATGAAAAATTTAAAATTGATGACACTTTCAATTCTTTGTGTGTCTGCTTTATCTTTTGGTTTAATAGGATGCGGTGAAAAGAAAGAAGCTGCTCCTGCACAAACAGCTGCAGTTGAAGAAACAAAAACTAGCGAAGCTGCACCTATGGCTGAAAAACCTGGAGAATCAGGATTTGCTGAAATTTCTATTGACGAAACAGTTGTTGGACCTTATCAAGTTGCAGCAGTTTATTTTCAAGGTGTTGACATGATACCTCAAGGAAGACAACCTTCAGCAGCAGAATCAGATATGCACTTAGAAGCAGATATACATTTATTACCTGAAGCTGCTGTAAAATACGGTTTTGGTAATGGAGAAGACATTTGGCCAGCTTATTTAACAGTAAACTATAAAGTTTTATCTGCTGACAAATCTAAAGAAATAACTTCTGGAACTTTTATGCCTATGAACGCAGATGATGGTCCTCACTATGGAATTAACATTAAAAAAGGAGTCATCCCTATAGGAGAATATGTATTACAATTAGAAATAAAAGCTCCTACTGATTACTTGTTACACGTTGATTCAGAAACTGGTGTTCCTTCAGCAAGAGAAAACGGATTAGATGCTGCACAAGAATTCTTTAAAACACAAGTTGTTGAATTCAATTGGGTATACACTGGAGAACAAATTACAAACAAATAATTTTTTCACTTATTTTCTGAAAAGAGATGGAATTACCATCTCTTTTTTTATTTTTTATATAAAAACCTTGAAAGTTATGTATCTTAATGATATAATGATAAGTAAATAAAAAGATTTTAGTATAAAAATATAATTTAATCAATACAAAATAATAAAAAAGAAATAAATTGAAGGAGAAAATGTGAAAAGGGAAAGAGTAGAACCGTTGAATTCATTTAAAGAAAACATATATGTGTGCATGTCAGTTGTGGTTATTATTCTTGTTTCACTAATTTTATTGAAAATAGTTCGTAACAATGATGTCGAAAAACATTTTGGTAAAGATGAAATTAGTTTACTTTATGGTATATCTAATTTAGAATCTTCTATATATAGTGATATAAAAAATGCACTTATAGAAATTAGCTTTTTTGAATCAGAGAATAATGAATATCCAACTGTAAACCAATTGGAAGAAGATATGGTTGATCCATTTTATAAAAATGAAATTTGGGAAGAAAGAGGATCAATTATTTGGTCTATGTACAATCTTCACGGTAAAACACATTATTTAGGAGTTAGTCAAAATTTAAGTAAAGTTGGAAATTTTGATATAGAAATAAATGATAATGATATAGAAAATAGCTACGTTTATTATACAAAAGAAAATATAGAAAATATTTATGAAAAAAGAAGATTTCATGACTTAGAATCTATAATGAAAAAAATTGTAGCTCATACCGGTGAAGATGAAAGAGGAAAAATTACTGGAGGTAGAAAATGAACAAAAAAATATTAATATTATTCATGTTATTAATAAGTGTTGTAAGTTTTGGTAAAAAACTTAAAATTGGAGTTACACTACAACCATATTACAGTTATGCACTTAATGTTGTTGAAAATAAAGCTGAAGTAACTCCTGTTATAAGAGGAGATCAATTAGATGCTCATAGTTATCAACCTAACTTTGAGGACATAAAAAAATTAAAAGATTTAGATGTGGTAATAGTAAACGGTATAGGTCATGACGAATTTGTTTTTGATATGATAAAAGCTTCAGAAAACAAAAATTTAAAGATTATATATGCTAATAAAAACATACCGTTAATGCCTATATCAGGATTAATAAGTGGGAAAAAAGTTATAAATCCACATACTTTTATATCTATTACAGCATCTATACAACAAGTTTATAACATAGCAAAAGAACTTGGTGATATAGACCCTGAAAATAAAGATTTTTACATAAAAAATGCAAAAAATTATGCGCAAAAATTAAGAAAAATAAAAGCGGAATCATTAGCCAAAATAAAAGATATCAAGGGGTTAGATTTTAGAGTTGCAACATTACATGGTGGATACGATTATCTATTATCAGAATTTGGAATCACTGTAAAAGCTGTCGTTGAACCAGCACACGGACAACAACCTAGTGCTTCAGAACTAAGAGAAGTTATAAACATAATAAGAAATGAAAAAATTGATGTTCTTTTTGGAGAAACTAATTTTAGAAATAAATTTATTGACACTATAGAAAAAGAAACTGGTGTAGAAGTGAGAGAGCTATCTCATCTTACTAATGGTAGATACACAAAAGATGGATTTGAAAAATTTATTAAAGAAGATATGGATGCCGTTGTTAATGCTATGAAATATGTTGCTAAAAAAAAGGGGATAAAATAAAATGAAAGGTTTAAGAGTAGAAATTGAAAATTTAAACTTAACTCTTTCAAATAACGATATATTGAAAAATATAAATTTAACTATAAAAGAAGGAGAAACTCATTGCTTTATAGGACCTAATGGTGGAGGAAAATCTTCTTTATTAAAATGTATTTTAGGTCAAATGCCTCACACAGGGGAAATAAATTTTATTTACGAGAACGAAAAAGTAATAGGATATGTACCTCAAATATTGGATTTTGATAGAACTCTTCCGATAACTATAGAAAATTTTATGGCTATGGTATATCAAAAAAGAGCTTGCTTTTTAGGTGTTTCTAAAAAGTATAAGGCACATATAGACGAAGTATTAGAAAGGCTAGGAATAGCAGATAAAAAAAATAGACTTATAGGAAATTTATCAGGTGGAGAAAGGCAGAGATTACTTTTAGCTCAAGCGTTGTATCCTAAACCCAATTTACTTATATTAGACGAACCTTTAACTGGTATAGATGCGGTAGGAGAGGAATATTTTACAAAAATTATAAAAGAGCTAAAAGAAGAGGGAGTAACTATAATTTGGATACACCACAATATAAAACAGGTGCAAGAGATGGCAGATACTGTAACTTGTATTAAAAAAGAAATTATTTTTAGTGGAGATCCTAAGAAGGAAATAAATCAGGAAAGAATATACGAAATTTTTTCTTAGTGGGAGGAACAATTGTTTGAAAGTTTAAGATATTTTATAATGGAACTGTCAAGAGAAGGAATATTGCCACAGTCATTACAGTATGGTTTTGTTATAAATGCTTTGATCTGTGCATTATTTATAGGACCAACTCTTGGTGGACTTGGAACTATGGTTGTTACAAAAAAAATGGCATTTTTTTCTGAAGCTATAGGGCACGCTGCTCTTACTGGAGTTGCTTTAGGAATACTTTTAGGAGAACCTACTTCAACTCCTTTTGTGTCATTATTTGGTTACTGTATATTATTTGCAATATTTATAAATTATACAAGAAATAGAACTAAAATGTCCTCTGATATTTTAATTGGAGTTTTTCTTGCAATTTCGATTACTATAGGCGGAAGTTTAATAGTTGCGATTTCAAGCAAGGTTAACTCTCATATATTAGAGAGTATATTATTCGGATCTATACTTACAGTTAATGATATAGACATATATATATTAATTTTTTCTACTATATTATTATTGATAATATTAATACCTTATTTTAACGATATGTTAATATCTAGTTTTAATTCAAGCTTAGCCGCAGTAAGAGGAGTTAAAATAAATTTTTTAGAATATTTATTTATACTTACTATAACTATAATAACAGTTGCTTCGCTTAAGATAGTTGGTTCAATTTTGGTTGAAGCTCTATTAATAATACCGGCAGCAGCAGCTAAAAATTTATCTAAATCTATGAAAGAATTTATAGTTTATAGTATAGTTTTTTCTACTGTAAGTTGTATATTAGGGATATTTTTACCTATACATTATGATTGGACAATACCTTCTGGTGGAGCAATAATTTTAGTTGCTGCATTTATATTTATTGTAAGTGTCATAATAAAAAGTGTAGTTAAAAGTTTTTCAGAAGGAATTTAAAAAATGGGGATGATTAGATTGAAAAAAATATTAATTTTATTTTTTATGATAATAAGTTTTTCTTCTTTTACTAAAAATACTGTGATAACTTCAATACAGCCTATTTATTCTTTGGTTAATTATCTTACTGAAGGGACAGATATAAAAGTTCATTCTATGTTCGGGTCAGATGTTTCTATGGATACATCTTCTGAAGCTTTTGAAGATAAAGATTTAGATTTATCAATTTTTGATAATGCAGAAGCTGTTGTTGGTTTATCAAGAGTTTGGAACGAAGATAAACTATACGCTAAAGCTAGAACAGAAAATATAAATATTATAGAAATTGATGCAGCAACATCTTTTGATGGATTAGTAAATTTATTGATTAGTCAAGATGAAAAAGGAAATATTAATCCTTATTTATGGACTAATGGTTCTAACATTATTAAATTAGCAAATATAGTTGCGAAGGATTTAACAAGAATATATCCAAAAAATAAAAATAAAATAGAAAAAAATCTTGCGAACTTAAACGAAAAAATAAATTTAATTGATAGAGAATTTTCACAACAAATTTTAGAAATAAATGAAGATTCAATAATAAATTTAAGTAAAAATTTAGATTATTTTATAAACGACTTGAATATATTTAGTAAAAAATATAATTATGACGAAGTAAACGAAGACACAGTTGAAAAAATTATTAAAGAATCTAACACAAAAATTTTTGTTGGGGATAGATGGTTAAAGAAAAAAGTAGTAAAAAAAATCGAAGAGTTAGGAGGAAAATTTGTATATATAGAAACTCTTAATGTACCATTAGATGATAATGGTCAAATGGATAAGGACGCAATATTAAAAGCATATAAAAATAATTTAGAAAACATTATCAACGCATTAAAATAGGAGGTAAAATGAAAAAGTTTTTAGTGTTTGCATTTACTTTAATTATTTCTACAGCAATATTTGCTCATGCTGCTTTAATATCTGTTGATGATATGGGCAATGGTCAAATATACATAGAAGGAGGATTTTCTGATGGTAGTTCAGCTGGTGGTATGGAGCTGATACTTGTGAAAGATAAGGCATATAACGGACCTGAAGATACTTTTAATGGAAAAGAAATAATATTCAGAGGAAAACTGAAAGATGATGGAAGTTTTATAATTCCAAAACCTGCTACTGAAAAATATGAAGTCATAATGAACGCAGGTGTTGGTCATGTTGCAACAAAAAAAGGTCCAGCATTAACTGATTCAGAAAAATCTGAATGGGAAAATGCAGTAAAAAATTTCGATTTTGGAGATTGGAAAGAATTTATGTTGGAAAAATAAAAACTATTATAGGAACGATATCAAGTGATAATCAATAATCAAGTGATAATCAATAATTAAATAATTATATAAAATTTAGGAGGTAATTTAATGAAAAAATTTATTTTGTTGGGGATTTTAGCTATGTCATCATCTTTGTTTGCACATCATCAATATCTTTATACTGACAAGCTTGATATCAGCGGGGAAAAAGAAATTAACGTAAAACTTTTATTTGGACATCCAGGTGAAGGAAAAGAAGAGGGCGGAATAGATGTTGCTACTGTTGATGGTAAAACTCATAAGGCTGAACAAGCTTACGTGATACACAACGGTGAGAAAAAAGATTTGCTTTCTAAAGTAAGAGAAGCAAAATTAAAAACAGACACTAATACTAGTAGAATTTTCGAGCTTAACTACGGTATAGCTGATGGTTTAGTTGGAAAAGGAAACTGGGTTTTCGTAATGATACCTGGAAGATCAACAGATATGGGATACGGATTTAACGGATCTGCTAAACTTATAGTTACTAAAGATGGTGGAGGTTCTGATTGGAATAAGAGATTAGCTGAAGGACAAAATGAAATTATACCTCTAGTGAATCCTGTTGGAGCTTGGAAAGAAAATGGATTTGTCGGGCAAGTTGTAGACAAAAATGGAAATCCAGTGGCTGGATCTAGAATAGACGCTTCATTCTTGAATGCTAAAGTAGATTCTAAAGCTAATATATACAGAGGAGGAGATCACGTAGAAAAAAATGAAATAAATATTTATACTGATCCTAATGGAATATTCCATTTTATACCACCTTTTGAAGGGAAATGGGTAATGAGAGCTAATATGCCAAGAAAAGAAGGTGTAAAAGAAGTATTTGATGCAACTCTTTTAGTTGAATTTGAATAATTTTTTAAATAAAAAACGGTGTAAAAATAGACACCGTTTTTATTTTTTTATAAATCAATATTTAATACTACAGGACAATGATCAGATCCTAAAATTTGAGAATGAATTTCTGCTTCTTTTATTTTATCTTTTATTTTATTAGAAACCACAAAATAGTCTATTCTCCACCCTGTATTATTTTCTCTGGCTCTACCTCTATAAGACCACCACGAATAAGCGTGTTCAAGATCGGGATATAGGTATCTAAAACTATCAGTGAATCCGGCATTTAACAGTTGAGAAAATTTATCTCTTTCTTCATCTGTAAATCCTGGATTTCTTTTATTTGATTTTGGATTTTTCAAATCAATTTCTTTGTGAGCAACATTTAAATCTCCACATAGAATAACTGGCTTAATTTTATCTAAATTAACAAGGTATTCTCTAAAAGCATCTTCCCATACCATTCTATAATCAAGTCTTAGTAATTGATCTTTAGAATTTGGAGTGTATACGGTTACCATATAAAAATTTTCAAATTCAAGAGTTATAACTCTTCCTTCGTTATCGTGTTCCTCTATGTTTATTCCGTAGCTAACGGATATTGGTTCTTTTTTTGTAAAAATAGCTGTACCAGAATAACCTTTTTTTTCAGCGTAATTCCAATATTGATGATAACCTTCTAGATCCAAAGATAGTTGACCGTGACTCAGTTTAATTTCTTGTAAGCAAAATATATCTGAATCAGATTGTTTAAAATAATCTAAAAATCCCTTATTCAAACATGCTCTGATACCATTTACATTCCACGAAATTAATTTCATATAAAAACCACCTTCCAAAAATTTAATTTTCTTTTAAAGCGTGAATAGCTAGTAGATAAGAGTTAATTCCAAAGCCGGAGATAACTCCTTTACAAAATTTTGAAATAAAAGATTTATTTCTGAAATCTTCTCTTGCATAAATATTAGAAATATGAACTTCTATTACTGGGATATATTGTGAAATACATTCTATAGCATCAGCAATAGATACAGATGTATGTGAGTATCCTGCAGCATTTATTACTACGCCATCATATTTATCAAATAGAGATTTATGAATACAATCAATAATTTCTCCTTCTGAATTAGATTGAAAAAAAGTAAAGTCGTCATCAAATTTTGATCTTATGTAATCACATATATAATCGTAACTTTTATCTCCATAAACATTATTATCTCTAATTCCTAATAGATTCAAATTAGGTCCATTAATTATCATTATTTTCATATTTAGACTCCCTTATTTATTCTATAATTTAAATGATTTTTTATGCATTCAAATAATTCGTCTCCAAACTTTTTATTGAATAATATCTCATCAGTTTTCATAGCTTGATATATTAACATTTCTATTCCATTAACGGCTTTAATGCTATTTAATTTTGCTTCTTTTAAAAGTTCAGTTTCGAGAGGATTGTATATTAGATCTATTACAACATTAAAATTTTTTATAAATTTTTTGTCTATTGGACACGAATTTACATCTGGATACATACCTATAGGAGTGGTATTTATTAATATGTCTCCTTTTGGTGCATCACCCTTTACAATAAATTCTATTTTAGATTTTTTATCTTTTCTAAAATATGAATGTATTTCTTTTGCATTTAAGTTTTTTAAAACGCCTTTTACAGCTTTTGCTGCACCGCCATTTCCTATTATAGAAACTGATTTATTTGTTACATCTATATTATTTTTAATTAAAGTTTGTAAAAAACCATAATAGTCTGTATTATCCCCATAAATTTTATCTTCGTGAAAATACATTAAATTTATAGAGCCTAATTGTTTAGCTTGCTCTGAAATTTCATCTAACTTATCCATAAAAAATAACTTATAAGGCATTGTTATATTTACACCTTTTATGTCGTTTTTTTTCATATATTCTTGAAATGATTCAACATTTTCTTTTGGACATTCGTAAAGTTTGTATTCTGAATTTATATTTTCGTGAGAAAAAATAATTTCATGAATTATTTTTGAGTAAGAATGAGAAAGTTTTTCTCCGAGTAAACCTATTTTAAACATTTTTGCACTTCCTTACTTATAGTCATAAGAAATTTTGTGAATTCAATAACGTATTGTTGATAACTACTGGGAACATTTTTTATATTTCTATCTATTACAAATTTTTCTCTTTTTTCATCAAAAATTTCCATATTATTTTTTAGCTTGTAATAGCCTATGTTTTTAGATATTTCAATTCTTTCTTGAAATAATCTAATTAATTCAAAATCAATTTTATCTAATTCTTTTCTAAGATCTTCTATGTTCATATGTTATCCTTTACTAATAAATTTTTGTTAAAACAAAATACTTATCTTTTTCATTTATAGAAAAACAATTTCTTTCTGAATATTTATATTTAGATTGACTTCTTTTGTTTGCAAAACTCAGTTCGTATTTTTTTGGAAGACGAATAGGTTCTCTTTCAAAAAAAATATCCACGTCGAAATTTCTTTCTTCAATATCTAAATAGTTTCTAACTTTTTCAAAATTATTTTTTCTTAAAAAACTTTTTACAAAATTCAAAGAATTGTCAAAACAATCTTTAGATTTATTATATAAAATCAAGTCTATATTTTTAATAAATTTAGCGTTCTTTTTATTCGTAATTGCAAATGTTATAAGAGAATCAAAACCCAACATTTTCAAAAGTTTCTTTTTTGTTTCATCGTATTCTGAATCATTTAAGTCTATTAGTATTATATCTGAAGTTCTTCTTTTCATTTTAGGATAATCGTTTTGTATTGCTGTTAAATTTTTGTCATTTATTAAAAGTACACCTAAGTTGTTGATTGAAAAAAACCAAGGATTTTCGTGTATATAAGTGTTTAAAGTGTAAAGATATGCACTTGAAACTGCATCTAAAAATTCAGTTAATTTAAAAAATTTAAATTTAAATTGATTAAATGCTTTTTGAAAATTATCGAATTCAAATTTTTTAAATTCTTTTAAATGAAGAGTGGCCTCTATATCTAAATCGTTGGCTAAAAACATTCTGTCACTTATTGCAATAACATTATCTAAAATTTCTTTTTTTAATTTTACTTTTAAAAAATCTATTAAAGCTATGTCTTCCTTAAATGTTTTATACTCTATGCTTATCATTATAATATATTTGCTAGGCTTTTTCATTATTAATTCAAAATTCTCATAGAAATTCTCTCTATTTAAAAATATTAACTCTTTCTTATTGAGATTCATAATATACCACCATTATAATTTTTATTTTAATTATTATATAATATCACAATTTAAAAATAAAGATAAAAATATTATGTCAACTTGTTTTTTTACTTCATTTAAAATATAATATTATTATAATAAAAAGGAGTTTTTTGGCAATGCTAAAAGATTATTCAAAAATTTATGATAGTATAGAAACTTTAGTAGGAAGATTAGTTACAGAAAAACAATGTAACTTGTTAAAACAATTAAATATAAATACAGTTTACGATTTAATTTACTATTTTCCAAGAGCTTACGATGATAGAACCAATATAAAAAAAATAAATGAATTAATAGGGAACGAATATGCTGTAATAAAGGCTAATATCATCAAGGTGATGGCACCTTTTAGTTTCGTTAGAAAAAAAATGGTGAAAGCAATTGTGAGTGATGGAACTGGTAGTATGGAAATTGTTTGGTTTGGTATGCCCTACCTATTTAAAACTTTAAAAGTTGGAAAGGAATATATTTTTATTTCACAGGTTAAAAGAGGATATATGTACCAAATGACGAATCCAGAATTTAAACTTATGGATGGACAGAAAAAGGAAAATATATCTGAAATTTTACCTATATATAGTAGCAAAAAAGAAATTACACAAAATACACTTAGAAGTTTAATAAAAAAAGTTTTAAAAGTGTATTTAGAATATTTTGAAGAAAATATTCCAGAAGAAATAGCGTCTAAATATAAAATAATGGATAGAAAAATTGCTCTAAAAGAAATACATTTTCCTACAAATATTAAAATGATAGAATTGGCAAAAAGACGTTTCGCAATAGAGGAATTATTAGTGCTTGAATTTGGAATTTTAAAAGATAAATATACAGGCATACTTGATAATAAAAATAAATACTCTATATCCCAAAAAAAAGAGAAGGTAAAAAGATTTTTAAGTCTATATGATTTTGAATTAACTAATGCTCAAAAAAAAGTTATATCTGAAATATATGAAGAAATAAATAACGGAATTTTAATAAACAGACTAATACAAGGGGACGTTGGAAGTGGCAAAACAATTGTTGCGATGGTAATGTTGGTGTATATGGTTGAAAATGGTTATCAGGGAGTTATTATGGCTCCAACAGAAATTTTAGCAACTCAGCACTATTTAGGAGTAAAAGAAAAATTAAATAAAATAGGGTTCACTGTAGAACTTTTAACTTCTAGTACCAAACAAAAAAATAAAAAAGATATTTTAGAGAGAATTTCACAAGGTGAAATTGACATAGTAATAGGAACTCATTCACTTATAGAAGGTAATGTTAAGTTTAAAAAACTTGGAATGATAATTGTTGATGAACAGCATAGATTTGGAGTTAATCAGAGGAAAAAATTAAAAGATAAGGGATATCTAAGCAATCTAATTGTTATGAGTGCAACTCCTATACCAAGATCTTTAGCTCTTACTATATATGGTGATTTAGATGTATCAATCATAGATAGCTTACCTCCTAATAGAAAAAAAATAAAAACGAAATGGATAAACAATAAGTATGATTTAGAAAAAATGAATTCATTTATAACAAAGAAATTAACCGAAGGAAGTCAAGCATATTTTGTTGCTCCATTAATAGAAGATAGTGAAAAAATTAGTGTGCAATCGGTAGAAAAATTATACGAAGACATTTGTAAAATTTATAAAAATTTTAATGTTGGAATTATACACGGAAGAATGACATCTAAAGAAAAAGATGAAATAATGTCAAAATTTAAAAAAAATCATTATAGTATACTCGTATCAACAACTTTAATAGAAGTTGGAATAGACGTGCCAAACGCCACAATCATGTCAATATTTAACGCCGAAAGATTTGGGTTAGCAGCACTACATCAGTTGAGAGGAAGAATAGGAAGAGGAGATAAAAACTCGTACTGTTTTTTGATTTCATATGCAGATAATGACAATTCATCTCAAAGATTAAAAATAATGGAAGAAACAAACGATGGTTTTAAAATAGCTGAAGAAGATTTAAATATGAGAAATGCCGGAGAAATATTCGGAGTAAAACAAAGTGGTTTTAGTGATTTAAAATTTATAGATATTATACACGACTTAAAAACAATAAATCTAGTTAGAGATGAAGTTGTAGAATATCTACAAAAAAATAAAGGAGCTATTAAAAATCCTTTCATTTTATTCGATATAGATAAAAAATTTAAATGACATAAGTAATATTTTATGTTAGAATTAACTTTGCAAAACAAAAATTTTTGGAGGAAGAATGAAGCTAAGTAAATCTTATATAAAAACTTTAAAAGAAACTCCTAAAGAGGCTGAAGTTATAAGTCATATACTAATGCTTAGAGCGGGTATGATAAAAAAAATAGCTAGTGGAGTTTATTCTTATTTACCATTTGGATATAGGTCACTGAAAAAAGTAGAAAATATTGTTAGAGAAGAGATGAATAGATCTGGAGCTCAGGAGATTTTAATGCCAGTAATACAACCGTCTGAAATTTGGAAAGAAAGCGGAAGATGGGATGTTATGGGTCCAGAACTTATGAGAATAAAAGATAGACACGAAAGAGATTTTGTACTTGGTCCAACGCATGAAGAAGTAATAACAGATATAGTTAGGAACGATATATCATCATATAAATCTTTACCACTAAATTTATATCAAATTCAAACTAAGTTTAGAGATGAAAGAAGACCTAGATTTGGACTTATGAGAGGAAGAGAATTTATTATGAAAGATGCATATTCTTTTCACACTTCTCAAGAATCTTTAGACAAAGAATTTAATAATATGGAAGAAACATATAGCAGAATTTTTAGTAGATGTGGTTTAAAATTCAGAGCTGTAGATGCAGATTCTGGAGCTATAGGAGGTAGCGGTTCAAAAGAATTTCATGTTCTTGCCGAATCTGGAGAAGATGAAATAATATATTCAGACGGTTGTGATTATGCTGCCAATGTAGAAACGGCAGTCAGCAAACTTATTAATTTGCCGGAAGAAATAAAAAAAGATAGGGAACTTGTTCACACTCCTAATTCAAAAACTATAGAAGAGGTTTCTGATTTTTTAAAAGTTGACATGAACAAAACTGTTAAAAGTATGGTTTATAAAAATATGGCGACAGATGAACTATATTTAGTATTAATAAGAGGAGATTTAGAAGTAAATGAAATAAAATTGAAAAATCTTCTGAATACGGTTGCAGTAGAGCTAGCTACAGAAGAAGAAATATTTAAATGTGGACTTACTAAAGGGTTCATAGGTCCTATCGATATAAAAACTTTAAAAATTATTGCTGACGAATCTATAGTTAATCTACCAAACCATGTTGTTGGAGCTAATAAAGACGATTATCATTTTGTGAATGTTAATTATGGAAAAGATTATAAAGCAGATGTGATTTCTGATATAAGAAAAGCAAAAGAGGGAGATTGTTGTCTTTATTCTAATGGTAAATTACACAGTGCTAGAGGAATAGAATGTGGACATATATTTAAATTAGGAACAAAATATTCTGAAGCTTTGAAAGCAAATTATCTAGATGAAAAAGGAGAAAGCAAAGTAATGATTATGGGGTGCTATGGAATAGGAGTTTCTAGAACTTTAGCTGCAGCTATAGAACAAAATTATGATGACAACGGAATAGTTTGGCCTAGTATAATAGCTCCATATGTGGTAAATGTAATACCAGCTTCTATTAAAGATGAAATACAAATGAAGGTATCTGAAGAAATTTATGATGAATTATGGAATAACAATATAGATTGTGTACTAGACGACAGAGATGAGAGAAATGGATTTAAATTCAAAGATGCCGATTTAATAGGATATCCTTTTAGAATAGTTGTAGGGAAAAAAGTAAACGATGGAATAGTCGAACTTAAAATTAGAAAAACTGGAGAAGTAATAGAAATAAAAATAACAGAAGTTACAAATAAAATAAATGAATTAATGAAAACTTACTAGGATAATTGCACTTAGTTTTTACTAGGTGCTTTTTTCTAAAAAGGAGTAGAAAATAATATGAACATACTTATTGTTTCTGGATTTTTAGGTGCAGGGAAAACAACTTTTATAAAAAAATTATCGAGAAGAATAGTCGGAACATATTTAGTTTTAGAAAATGAGTACGCCGATATAAATATAGACAAAGATATACTCGGTAATGATGAAATAACTACCTGGTCAATTTCTGATGGATGTATTTGCTGTTCTATGTTATCTGATTTTAGAACTTCTATAAGAAATATTTATAACGATATAGATCCGGATTATTTAATAATAGAACCAACTGGTATAGGATCTTTAAGTACTATAATAAGATCTCTTGGGACAATTAAAGATGTCCCTATAAATATCTTAAATCCTGTAACTATGGTAGATGTAAATTGTTTTTATGAATACAAAGAGGAATTTGGAAATTTATATTTGGATCAAATTGCAAATGCACATCAAGTTTTATTGACTAAATTAGAAGATGCTAACAAAAATTTAATATCTGAGATAAAAAAAGAAATAGAGCTACTAAATAAAAATTTGATTGTGGTGGATAAAGAGTATAGATTTTTTGATGACGATTGGTGGAAATATATACTTAATGATAGCATGAATAAAGATTTAATAGATTTTAAGCTAGAAATACATCCTGAACTTAAAACTTATTCGTTGACCAATTTAAACATAACCGACATGGAAGAATTTGGAAAGTTTATGCATAAACTTTTAAGAAAGGATTATGGAAAAGTTTATAGAGGTAAGGGGTTTCTAAAAATTAATGGATATTGGGGAGAGTTTGAATTGGTTAATAAAAATTTTGAAATGTATCCTACTGCTGAAATGAAAGAAAGTAAAATTATACTAATAGGTAAAAATTTAGATGAAGAAAAATTAAATAAAGCATTAAAAAAGGACTAAATATGAAAAAAGAAAATATTTTTAATATTTTGATTGAAGAAATACAAAAATCAAATTGTAATGATTTAGAAAAAATTATTTTCTCGGATAAAATTAATGGTGGACACGATAAAATTATAATAAGACCAATAATGATAAAAGGTGTTTTAAATTTACAGCTAGAAAAATTTAAAGATAATAAAGCTTATCACGAAAATATAAAAATTATAGAAGATAATAAAAAAATAATAGAAAATTACTTAATTGAGTATTTAGAAAATTTTAAACAGATAAACATAAAAAAAGTTGGTAGAGATATAATTATATCAAAAAAAATAAAAACTTTAGCTTAAAAGAAAAAGAAAATCATTTATTATCTAGAGATCTTTCACACAACAAAACTAAAAATTATATATTAAAAGACGGAGAAAAAATAGATTTTTTAATTCATTTAGGAATAATGTCTAGTGAAGGAAAGGTTTTTAAAAGTCATTATAATAAATTCGTTCAAATAAATAAGTATTTAGAATTTATAAAAGACGTTATAAATGACTTGAAAAAGAAAAATATTGCTGGAGATGAAATAAGCATATTAGATTTCGGTTGTGGGAAGTCATATCTCACATTCGCTATATATTATTATCTAAAAAATGTTTTAAAGTTAGAAAAATTTAAAATAATAGGAATAGATTTAAAAAAAGATGTCATAGAAACTTGCAACAAAATATCGAAAGAGTTGAAATATGACAAAATTAAATTTATCAACGGGGATATACAAAACTATAATGACAGAAAAAATATAGATATGGTAATTTCTTTACATGCCTGTGATAATGCCACAGATTATGCTATTTTAAAAGGACTAGAATTAAATGCAAGTGCTATACTCTCAGTTCCGTGTTGTCAACATGAATTTTTTCAAAAAAATAGAAAAAAGTTCGCAGATATTTTCAAAAATGTTACCAGTAGCAAATAATGGAATAACTCTTGAGAGATTTTTGAGTTTAGCCACAGACTGTTACAGAGTATCAAGTTTACAATTATGTGGGTATAAAACAGATATTATAGAATTTATAGATTTAGAACATTCTCCTAAAAATTTATTAATCAGAGCCATAAAAAATGACAGTCCAGTTGACAAAAAAATATTAGATTCTCATAATAAATTTAAAGAATTTTTAGGAATAGATACTTTAATAGATAAATTGATTTCAAAGTATTATAAAGTTTAGAAAGGATTTGCATCTTGATAAAAAATGTAAAATATGTTAGAATTTAAGGGAATATTCTAGAAAGGGGATAAACTGTTAAACTATGAATTTAAGAAATAAAATATTTACATTGTTATTAGGAATAAGTATTTTCATAGGAAATAACACTTTGTTAGCTGAAGATACAAAATCTAGTGATATTTATAAAGATAAGATAGAAACTATATCAGTTTTTACAAATAAAATACCAAATAATATAAGATTTGATGAAAAATATAAGGGAGGTCATCCCGATATACTAGATTATGTTTTTGTACAAACTAGAGTTGCTAACGTTAGAGAAAATCCGACTACCGAATCTAATGTTATAACTAAGTATGGATACGGACAAAAATTAAGAGTGCTTGAAAAAGTAAAATACAAAGGAAATATTTGGTATAAAATTTTACTTAATAATGGTTCAACCGGATATATTTCTTCAAATGTTGTACAGAAAAGAGTTTTCAGATTTCAACTTGCTTTAGAAAAAATTAAAGAGCTGGAAGAATTTATTGAAGATGCCGTGGCAAATGGAGAAGAACTTTACAGTACTAGTACTTATGTGCCAAACCCAAATAATGAAAATTTACAACAAGATGTTGATAAATATGGAACTACTGCAGATCAAAATTTAAAAACTGCATCTATAGCTACTGGAGAAAAAATATATGTGCCAGATAGATCAGTTCTAAAAGTTTTGTCTAAGGGGGCAACTACATCAAGAGTAAAGGTTCTTTCTATACCAGATGAAGTAATGGTACCAAATAATAAATTGACAAAAATTCCGTCTATTACTCCAGATTTTAAAAAAGTTGTAGCTATAGATACTACCAATCAAAATGTTATGATATTTGAAAAACAAAATGATGGAGTTTGGGCATTAATATCTTATGTTTATAGTAAAACTGGAATAACAAGTGCTTTAGGATTCGAAACTCCTAAGGGATTTTTTACTGCAGCTTTTGGTAGATTCGTTATGCAATACAACGATGAAAATGGACAAAAACAAGGAACTGCCAGATATGCAATAAGATTTTGCGGTGGCGGATATATACATGGAACTCCTATGAATCTTCAAGAAGAAGTGAATAGAGAATTTTACATGAAACATAAGGAAGCAAGTCTTGGAACTTTTTCTGGTACAAGAAAATGTATTAGAACTACAGAACCACATGCAAGATTTTTATTTGATTGGATAATAAAAAATCAGAATAAAAATAGTAACACACAAAAAATTGATGAAGGAGTTTACTTTATATCTTTCTAAAATTTTATAAAGGAATATTATGCTAGATGAGTTATCTTTAAAAAGAATAAAAAATATAAACGATAAATTTATTGAAATGGGATTCGACTTCGAGGAAGATTTGATAGAACTCTTTGAATCAAGAGAAGACATAAGGAATCTGTTAGTAAACACTAAATTCAAAAAAATTAATTTCAGTAAAGATGAAGAAAGTAATTCATATATAATTAATTTAGAGAATTTTCAAATAAGTTTCGATGTGATTTTTGGAGAAGACGATGAAGGGCTTTGGTATGAAGTTGAATGTCATATTCTATCTTTTTAAAAATTGTTTAAAAGTTCGATTTATATCGAACTTTTTTTATTTTTGTTATTTTGAAAAATATAAAAATATGTTAAAATATAATGATAAATTTTTTATGAGGAATGATGAAATTGGATAATAATTTTAAAAAAAATATACTATCTATGGATATAGAAGAATTAAATGAATTTATTTTAGATTTAGGAATGAAAAAATTTTATAGTAAAGAAATATTTAAATGGTTGCACAAGAAAATTGTGAGAAATTTTGACGATATGACTAACATATCTATGAAAGATAGAGAATTGTTAGCCGAAAAGAGCTACATACAATTTTTAAACTTAATAGACCATAAAATTTCTAAAATAGATAATACTGAAAAATTTTTATTTCAACTTGAAGACGGAAACACAATAGAAACAGTTTTGTTACGTCATTTAGATTCAAAAAATAAAGAAAAGAGAATAACACTTTGTATTTCGTCACAGGTTGGATGTCCAGTCAAATGCTCTTTCTGTGCAACTGGAAAGGATGGTTACGAAAGAAATCTTTCGACAAGTGAGATAATAAACCAGATATATACAGTAGAGAGAAGAATAAGAAAGAAAAATGAAGTCATAAACAATATAGTTTTTATGGGAATGGGAGAGCCATTATTAAATTTAGATAATGTTACAAAATCTTTAAATATAATTTCTTCAGAAAATGGTCTAAATATTTCTAAGAGAAAAATTTGCATTTCAACTTCTGGATACATTCCAAGCATAGAGAGAATTTTGCTGGAAAATATACCGGTAGAACTAGCAATTTCATTGCATAGTGCAATAAATGAAAAGAGAGATAAGATAATACCGATAAATAAAAAATATCCGCTTGAAGATTTGTTGTCAGTGTTGACTGAATATCAAAAAAGAACAAAAAGAAGAATAACGTTTGAGTACATTCTAATTAAAGATTTTAACGTTTCTGAAATTGATGCGAATTCACTAGCTGATTTTGTACATAATTTTGATCACGTTGTAAATCTCATACCTTACAATCCAATCGAAAATGTCGAGTTAGAAAGACCTAGTATGAAACAAATTAATAAATTTTATGAATATTTAAAAAATGTAAGAAAGGTGAATGTTACTCTTAGACAAGAAAAAGGAGCGGATATAGACGGAGCTTGCGGTCAACTTAGACAGAGAAACAAAAGGAGTCAATGATGAAAAAAACATTAAAATTTATAATAAAAACTTTCTCTTTAATTTTCGTGCTATTTTTAATTTTAGGTTTTGGTATATATACAAAATATAGATTAGAACTCAACAATGTTGAGGAATTAGTAGAGGAATACACACCTTCATTACCAACAGTTTTATACGATAAGAATGGAGAAGTTATAGATACCTTATATGAAGAATCGAGAGAACTGGTAAAGATAAGTGAAGTTCCAGATAATTTAAAAAATGCATTTTTATCTATAGAAGATAAATCTTTTTATAACCATTTTGGTGTTAATCCAATTAGAATTTTGGGAGCTTTAATACATGATATTAAAATAGGGAAAGCAGCACAAGGAGCCAGTACTTTAACACAACAATTAGCTAAAAATGCTTTTCTAACTTCTGAAAAAAAATTGTCGAGAAAAATAAAAGAATTAATAATAACAATAGAAATAGAAAGAAAATATACTAAAGATGAAATTTTTGAGAAATATCTTAATGAAATATATTACGGATCAGGATATTACGGAGTTAAAACTGCTGCTAAAAATTTTCTAAAAAAAGACTTGTCTGAACTTAATATAGCTGAATCTGCTCTGTTAGCTGGTATACCTAATAGGCCATCAAAATATGATCCTATAAATAAATTGGATAGTGCCATACAAAGACAAAGAGTTGTTTTAAAAGAAATGTATGAGGATAAAAAAATTACAAAAGAAGAGTATGAAAAAGCTTTGCAACATAAATTTGTAGTTGAAGATGATGGTGTGGTTGCAGATGAAAATACATCTATAATTTATAGAAAAAGTAAAAAACAATTTTATTTTAATCCAGAAGTTACTGGTGCGGTTGAAGATTTTTTACAGGAAATATTACCAGAAAATAGCATATACAGAGGGGGATTTAAAGTTTATACTACGGTTGATTTACAACATCAAAAAATTGCAAAAAATGTATTTGAAAATTATTCAGTTTTAAAAAATAAAGATCTTGATGGAGGAATGATAACAGTAGATCCATTAGGTGGAATAGTTTCAATGGTTGGAGGAAAAGATTTTAAAGCTAAAAATTTCAATAGAGCATTGATGGCAAAAAGACAAGTTGGATCAGCAATAAAACCTTTTGTATATTTAAATGCATTAAACAATGGATATGCTCCTACTAATGTATTAGAAGATAAGTATATAGCTTATGGTAAATGGGCTCCAAAAAATTATGGAGGAAAATATAGTGGAAATAACACTTTAGTTACTGCATTAAATAAATCTATAAATACTATTGCAATAAAATTGTTAGAAGGAACTGGAACAGAAAAATTTAATGAATTCGCTAAACAATTATCTTTTGATGGAGAAGTTAAAGATTTAACTGCCGCACTTGGTACGGTAGAGGCTACACCTCTTAGGCTAGCATTGAACTATGCTATTTTTATAAATGGAGGATATAAAATAGATTCTTATATAGTTAAATCTGTTGAAGATAGTTTTGGAAAAGTTGTTTATGAAAAAGAAATAAATAATGAAAAAATTGTTGAGCCGTCAGACGCAAGTGTAATAACTGCTATGTTAAAAAATGTTGTAGCTAACGGAACAGCTTCTGGTGCTAGGGTATATAAAAATGGAAAACCTATAGAACAAGGAGGAAAAACTGGAACAACAAATGAAAATAGAACAGTTTGGTTTGCAGGAATTACTCCTGAATATGTAACAGTCGCATATATAGGAAGAGATGACAATAAACCTATATACGGTAGATTTACTGGTGGAGGTAGCGTTGCACCTCTGTGGAAAAATTATTATCAAGAATTAATAAATCAAAAACTTTATGATCCTGGTAAATTCTCTTATTTAGCTGATAGTTTAGAAACTGGAAATGTTACAGAACAAAGTATAGATTTGTACACAGGATTAATATCTTCGGAAGGAAGTAAAGTTGTATCTAAAAGAGGGAATATACAGGTAGAAAGTTCAGAAAAATATTCTAATGGTATAGCTACATTATTTAACATGGATGACTATGTGATTGGAAATAGTTCTCCATATGTTGAACAAGAATTTAATGAAGAAGATACAATTAAAGAAATTCCTGGAACATTCAATCCGGAAGCAGATATTGTTGATGAAAATAATTCGTTTGATAATATGTCTGAAGATAATTTATTTGATAGATTACTTGGGAACTAATTAAAGGGATAAATATGCTTAGTTTAAATCAATTAGAAGTTGCTAATACTTTAGATGGA
>JAEWEF010000079.1 GCA_023389595.1 Fusobacteriota bacterium | reverse complement strand
TGTCTTAAAAAATTAGTATTTTTTGTTTGTGTAAAGATTGAAAAAATTAAAAATATCTCCGCTGTAAAGTATAGCTTGTTCAAGATGTAAATACTTTATAGTATTATTTTCTATCATTTCTAAAATCTTATCTAAGTCGACGCTATCTATATCAAAAAATATTTTATATTCATTTTCAGCTATCTCATCTATTTCCAAAATATTAAGTTCACGACAAATATTTTTAATATAGATATATTTTATGAAACCTTGAACCGGAGCTGGCATTTTTCCAAATCTGTCCTCTATCTCTTTTGCAAGTTCTAGCACCTCTTCAGTTTTATCAATTAGTAATGCTCTTTTGTATATATTTAATTTTTCGTCCCTTGCTATGTACTCGTCCGGTATATACTTTTCAAATTTTAATTTAAGAGTTATTTCTCTTACTTCTTCCGTTATATTGCCCCTCAATTTTTCTATCTCATCATTTAACATTTTCATGTATAGATTGTAACCAAAAGTTTCTATGGCTCCGTGTTGTTTTTCTCCGAGTATTTCTCCAGCACCTCTAATTCTCATGTCTTCCATAGAAAGTTGTAATCCTCCAGCATCTGCAAAATTAATAATACTTTCTTCACGCATTTTAGCTTTTTTACCAATATTTTCTTTTTTGATTAAATAGCAGTAACTTTTTTTGTTACTTCTTCCTATTCTTCCACGCAGTTGATATATTTGTGCAAGACCTATTTTATCGGCACCATCTATTATCATTGTGTTTGCATTTTCTATATCTATTCCATTTTCAATTATGGTTGTCGCTACAAGAACATCTATATTTCCATTTTCAAAATCTGTAATTCTTCTTTTGATATCCTTTGCCGGCAACTGTCCGTGTATAAAATCAACTTTAATATAGCTTGGTAAAATATTTTTTATATCTCTTGTTTTATTCTCTATGTTTTTTACGTTATTGAAAATATAAAAAACTTGACCCTCTCTTGCTATTTCTTCCATAACGATATCTCTGATTTTCTCTGCATCATCTTCTATAAATGCAGTTTCAATTTTTTGTCTACCGGCAGGAGGGCTATCTATTATCGACATATCTCTTATGCCGAGAAGTGACATATTGAGTGTTCTTGGAATGGGAGTTGCAGTCATCGTTAAAACATCAACACCATATTTTAATTTTTTTAATTTTTCCTTATGTTTTACTCCAAATTTTTGTTCTTCATCTATGATGATTAGACCTAAATTTTTAAATTTAATGTCGTCCGATAAAATTCTGTGAGTTCCGATAAGCATATCTGATGTTCCATTAAAAATCTTCTGTATAGTTTTTTTCTGCTCTGCATCAGATTTAACACGACTTAATACCTCGACAGTTATAGGATAATTTTTAAATCGTTCTGTAAATCTTTCATAGTGTTGTTCTGCAAGTATAGTTGTAGGAACTAACATAACAACTTGTTTATTATCTATAATAGCTTTAAATGCTGCCCTTATTGCAACCTCAGTTTTTCCATAACCAACATCTCCACAAATGAGTCTGTCCATAATTTTTGGAGATTCCATGTCTCTTTTTACATCTTCTATCGCCTGTTTTTGTGTTGGTGTTTCTTGATATGGAAAGGAATCTTCAAATTCTTCCTGCCAAACGGTATCTTTTGAAAAAGAAAAACCGTTACCCATTTCTCTTCTTGCTTGAAGTTCAATTATTTCTTTTGCGAAAATCATCATATCTTCTTTTAGCTTCTGTTTCTTTCTTTTAAAACCTCTGGTTCCCAAATTGTATATTTCGGGAATTTCTCCGCTAGCATTTATGTATTTTTCTATTTTAGATATACCATCTATTGGCACAAAAAGTTTATCTTCGTCGGCGTATTTAATTTTGATATATTCTTTTCCATCTATATTTTCAAGACCGAGATAGATACCAACACCATAATTTTCATGAATAATATAATCGTTTTCTTTGAGTTGAGCAACATTTTTGTATTTCAATCTCTCCTTTGAAATTTTTTCTTTTTTGACTCTTACTCCCTTCAATTCTCTGTCAGTTAAAACAAGTTCTTTTCCATTTTTGTATCCCTCAAAAAGTGGATATTTTACAAAATTTATTGGATAGCCAGAAAAAATTTCTCTGTATCTCTTTTCTTCTTCTGAGTATATTGTAATATTGTAATTGTGGCTTATTTTTTTTACTTCTTCTACATACTCATACTTCTTTAAATCCTCCTCAGAAAAATTTTTGATTTCTATTTCTTCAGCATCTATCAAAATCTTATCTTTTCTTTCTCTTAAAATATTTTCTCTTTCATAATTATCCAATATATATTTTTCTATTTTGTAATTTATTAGTTCTCTATTTTCTAAAAATAATTTAAAATTATTTTTGTTGCTATACATTAAATCAAGAAAAGAAACTTTATCTGTTTCATCTTCTAATTGTATTTGAATAAAATCCTTTTTTTCTATACTTTTTTGTGTTTCTATATCAAAGCTCGTTATCCTGTCTATTTCGTCTCCAAAAAATTCTATTCTTGTAGGTTCATTCATAGCATCTGTATAGATATCAAATATGTCTCCTCTGTGGCTGTACTGTCTTTTCTTTTCTATAATATAACTACTTTCGTATCCTTTTTCATTGAGCATATTTTTTATTTTATTAATGTTAATAATACCGTTTATTTTTAATGTAACATTATCAGTTTTTGCAAAAAAATCCGACATAATTATATTGGTAGATATGAGTATTATGTATTTTTGTTTGCTATTCTTGAGATTTAATATTTCATAGTTTATTTTTTTGAATTCATCTTCATTACCCTCAATTTCAAATTTCAAAACGAGACCATCATATATATCTCTAAGTACATAAAAATAGTCGTCTATATTTTTATTCGACGAACATAGATATACTATATTTTCATTTTGTTCTTTTAAAAACTTTGGTATTTCTCCTCTAAATTTTTGCATTTTTCTCTCCAAAAAATAATATTATTTTTTAATTATATCATTTTTACACATCTTTTTCACTACATCTATTTGTAAATAAAAAAGTTAGGACGGTGCCTAACTTTTTTAAATTATTATATTTATATCTTAACTCTATTTATACTATAACTCTTTTTTTAGCAATCATTTTTTGTATGAATATAGAAGCAACAAAAACTGCAATTCCAATTACATCTGTTAACAATGAACTATCTATAAGCAAAAATGCTCCTATCATCATGATAACTCTCATAAGTAAATTTACTTTTGCATATAAGAATCCTTCCACTGCCGCACTTATCAAAAATACTCCTATACATGCAGTAATTGCTACTTGTATCCCTTGTAATAAATGCGTATCTATAAGTAAAAGTTGATTATTGTAAACAAACATATAAGGAATTATGAATCCTGCTAAAGCTAGCTTGACAGATACTATTCCCGTTTTCATAGGATTTCCGCCCGATATTCCAGCAGCAGCAAACGAAGCAAGAGCTACAGGAGGTGTTATATTTGCAAACATCGCAAAATAGAAGCAGAATAAATGAGCTGCTAAAGGAACTATACCTAATTGTATAAGAGCTGGAGCTGCTATTGTTACTGTTATTATATATGCAGGTATACTTGGCAATCCCATACCTAGAATCATACATGTTACCATAGTGAATACCAAAGTTAAAAGTAAACTCTTTCCACCTAATGAAATTATAGTACTTGCCATATTAATAGTAAATCCAGTTAAACTAGAAACTCCTATTACAATTCCAACACAAGCACATGCGATTGCAACAGATACTGTTGATTTTGTTGAAGCGATAAAAGCTTCTTCCAAATCTTTTAAAGACATTCTTGTTTCTTTTTTCAAAGCAGAAACTACGATAGTTAATATTATAGTTAAAAATGCCCCTTTTATAACTGTATATCCACTAAAGAATAACATATATACTAAGAAAATTATTGGAATTGTTAGATGCCAATAAGTTTTCAAAGTTTCTTTAACTTTAGGCAGTTGATCTTTAGGCATGCCCTCTAATCTATCTTTAGAAGCCCTCATTTGAATTTGAAATATAATTCCTAAATAATAAATAAGAGCTGGTATTGCCGCCGCAACTACAATCTCTTTATATTTTATTCCTAATGTTTCAGCCATTATAAATGCTGCTGCTCCCATTATTGGTGGCAATAATTGACCACCAACAGAAGCGGTTGAAGAAACTGCTCCAGAAAATTCTTTACTATATCCTATTTTTTTCATCAATGGTATTGTAAATGATCCAGTTGTAACAACATTAGCTACTGCTGATCCATTTATACTACCAAGTAATCCAGCAGCAATTACTGCCACTTTTGCTGGACCACCTTTTGTATGACCTGCTAGCCCTATTGCTATATCGTTAAAAAATTTACCCATACCACATTTATTCATAACTTCTCCAAAGACTATAAATAAAAATATATATGTTGAAGCTACGTTAACAGAAGTTCCATATATTCCTTCTGTATTTGAAAACAAATGTCCAATAAGCTTTGGCCATTGAAATCCTCTATGTAAGAAAACTCCAGGAATATTTATAGGTATTAGTCCTTGTCTTGCTCCCATAAGAGAATATATCATAAAAATTATTCCTATTATTGGTAAAGCCCAACCAGTTACTCTTCTTGAAGTTTCTAACACAAGTAAAACTAAAAGAGTTCCAATAATAACGTCCGGCATATTTGCATTTCCAACTCTATCTATTATAGCTTGATAATTTATCCAAATGTAAATAGGTATAGATAGCGATAAAAACATAAGCACATAATCATACCACACTATATATTTTCTACTTGTTTTCTTAAAACCTGGATATAACGCAAAGATCATAAACATCATCATTGTAACGTGTAAAGATCTATGTTTAATCGTTTCTGGCATAAAGTACCCAGAAGCATAAGCTAAATGATAAAACGTTATAATCAAAGCTATCCAATTCATTATTCTTTTTAATGTTATACTTTCAAATTTTCTAGTTCTGCTTTCCTTTTCAAACTCTTCTAACAAAGCTTGTTCATCTATTTTTATTTCTTTCTCCAAAGTACTCTCCTTATTTGTTTTATTTTATTTGTAGTCTTAGTTTATTTCTTTCTGGCAAATCTTCTCCACTAATAATTTCCTTATTATTTAATAGTATTTTTCTTAATTGTTTTTGAGAATGTATCCAATTAAACTCTTTAAACGAACTACCTTTTATATTTTCCATATATATAAGACCATCTTCATATCTATATGTACAGTCCATCTCGGCTGGAATACCAGCACCAAATCCCTCAACTGCAATAGTAAAAAGTTTAAATTCATTATCTGGAGTTATTTCATAAAATTCTTTCCATAAAATATGTTCAAAAGAATGTTCCCATTCAAAAACTAAAATATCTCCTTTTTTAACAAACGTAGAAAAATATACTTCTTTGTTTATCTGATTAGAAATTATTAATTTATTGTTGTTATAAAACTGTATAAGAATTAATACAATTACTAAAAAAATACATATTAAGAATTTTATCTTTAATAATATAGATTTTTTTTCCATTTTTTCAATTTTATTTATTATTAGTCATTGTTAGGAGTGTTGTATCCTTTTTCTTTCCAATATTTTGCTGCTCCATTATGTAGAGGAATTTTAACATCCTCAACACCGAAACTTATATCTATATTTTTATTTGCAGCGTTATGAGATGCTTTAATAATAGAAATATTATCAAAAATTGTCTTAGTTATATCATAAACTAATTCATCAGATAATTTATCATTTACTAATAAAATATTATATACAAAAACAGATTCAACATCTTCTTTATTGTTATATGTATTTCCAGGTATTATAGTCTTAGAGAAGAAAGGATATTTTTCAACAAGTTTTTCTCTACCTGCACCATCTATAGGAACTATTTCCATATCATAACTTGTTGCAAGTTCCATTATTGTTCCATTTGGCAATCCAGAAGTAACAAATGCTGCGTCACATTGTCCATTTTTCATTTGATCTATTGCCTCACCATATGATAGGTAATCTATTTTACTATCTGCATATGTCATTCCATAGGCCTCATAAATCATACGAGCATTTAATTCTACTCCTGAGTTAGCAGCTCCTACTCCCACTCTTTTCCCTTTTAAATCTTCAACACTTTTTATTCCAGATTTTTTTAACGTTACTAATTGAACGTAGTTTGGCCATAAACGCATTATTGCTTTTAGATTAGGATTTGGTTTCCCTTCGTAAGCTCCAAAACCTTTATATGCTTGCATCACTGAGTCTTGCATAGCAATAGCAATTTCTGCCTCTCCCTTTGTTATCATTGAAATATTTTCAGCTGAAGCTCCAGTAGCTTGTGAACTAGTATTATATCCAACAGTTTTTAAAGCTTCTGCAAAGGCTCCACCTATAGGAAAATATATTCCACTTGTAGGTCCAGTTGCCACTGTTATAAATTCTTTACTTCTATCAATTTCACCGTTAGTGCTTTGTTCTTCTGTTTTGTTTCCACAAGAAACTAATAACAATACCACAATTAACATAGAAATAAAACTTAAAAATTTTTTCATTATTTTCTCCCCTTTTTAGTTTTTTTTAGATTAATAAGTACTATTCCAAAATGTATAGTATATATTTTATACATGTAACTAGTATTATACATATTTTATATATATTTGTAAATAAAAAAGTTAGGACGGTGCCTAACTTTTTAAAATTATTATTATTTTTCAATGCTTGCTATAAGTAAAATAATGTCATTTGTTGTTACGCCACTTATTCTTGTAGCCTCTCCAACCGAAAGAGGTCTCACTTCGTTTAATCCACTTCTTGCGATATTAGATAGTCCTTTGATGTTGTCGTAATTTATATCGCTAGGAATTTTCATATTTTCCATTTTTTTAAATTTTTCTATTTGCTTTTCTTCTCTTGATATAAAAATTTCATATTTTATCATAGTTTCGATTTGGTTTTCGACAAATTCTGGAAAATTTTCCAAAGGCACAATTTCTTTCAAGTCGTTATAACTTATCTCTTTTATTTTTAAAATCTCTGCAGCTGTAACACCTTTTGCAAATTTATTTTTTACTCCCTTAAGCTCTAAAAAATTATTTGCATCGTTCATAGAAATTTTTGTTTCTTTTATTTTATTAATGTTAGTATACACATCATTAATACATTTTTCTAAAAATTTTATTTTGTCAGATGAAACTATACCTATCTCTTTAGCTTTTTCAAATAAACGCATAAAGGCATTGTCAAATCTAAGTGTCATTCTATATTCAGCTCTTGATGGTAAAACTCTGTAAGGCTCGGGAGTTTTTTTGTGTATGATGTCATCTATCAAAATTCCTATATAAGCTTCGCTTCTATCTATCACTATTGGATCTTTTTGTAAAATTTTTCTCGCAGCGTTAACTCCAGCTATAAAACCTTGAGCTGCAGCTTCTTCATAGCCAGATGTTCCGTTAATCTGTCCTGCAAAAAAAAGTCCACTAATTTTTTTACTTTCAAGACTAGGATAAAGTTGACCAGCCGGTGCATAGTCATATTCAACTGCATAACCGTATCTCATAACTTTTGCATTTTCAAGACCAGTTATAGTTTTTAATATTGCATCTTGTACAAAAGCCGGCATTGCAGTTGTCAGTCCGTTAACATAAAATTCATTAGATTCACTTGATTCCTGCTCAAGAAAAATTTGATGCTTAATTTTTTCAGGAAAATTTAAAACTTTTCTGTCTATCGAAGGGCAATGTCTTGGTCCGTGAGTTTCAATAATTCCACTAACGATAGGAGAAAATTTCATCATTTCCTTAACAACTTCTATAGTTTGCTCAGTAGTATAAGTTAAATAAGTAGGAACAATTGCATTTTTTTCTTTATCAGTAAAAACCGAAAAATATCTCGGATTTTCCTCACCAAAAAGTTTTTCCATTTTGGAAAAATCTATACTATTTTTGTCTATTCGTGGTGGTGTTGCCGTTTGGTATCTACTTATTTCTATACCTAATTTTTTCAAACTATCAGATAATTTTTTTGCCGACATCTCGCCCTGTCTTCCAGCTTCGTATGTGATATCTCCCATCACAATTTTTCCATTTAAAAAAGTTCCCGTGCAAAG
>JAEWEF010000066.1 GCA_023389595.1 Fusobacteriota bacterium | reverse complement strand
TTGTTGTAAATTCATCATAAAAAATATATATCTAAATCTCGTTTATATGTATGTTTTGTCTTCTTTCGGGTCCAACAGAAACTACAGATACTTTACATTTTAAAATATCTTCTATTCTTTTAATATACTTTTTACAATTTTCGGGAAGATCTTCATAATTTCTTACGTTTGTTATATCTTCATTCCATCCATCAAGTTCTTCGTATACAGGTTTAGCTTTATAAAGAAGTTCTGTATCTGAAGGGAAGTATTTATGTATTTTTCCGTCTATATTATATGCAGTACATATTTTTAATTTATCTATACCACTCAACACATCTATTTTAGTTATTACTATGTCTGTTAGTCCGTTTATTTCTGTGGCATGTCTTCCAACCACCAAGTCTAGCCAACCACATCTTCTAGGTCTACCTGTAACTGCACCATATTCATATCCTTTTTCTCTTATTTCATCTCCAAACTCGTCTAGAAATTCAGTAACAAAAGGCCCCTCACCAACTCTTGTAGTGTAAGCTTTCATAACTCCTATACCTTTATCTATTTTTCTTGGAGAAACTCCAGCCCCAGTTGTAACTCCACCTAAAGTAGGAGATGAAGAAGTTACGTAAGGATATGTTCCATAGTTTATATCAAGCATCATTGCTTGAGCACCTTCAAACAAAACAAATTTGTTATTATCTAAAGCTTCGTTAACGATAGGTATTGTATCTACAATCCTATGTTTAATTTTTTCAATATAAATTTTGTACTCTTCAAAAATTTGTTCAAAATTCATAGGTTCTAACCCATAAATTTTTGTAAATATTTCATTTTTTTCTTTTAAATTTAATTTTAATTTTTCTGCAAATTGATTTAAATTTAAAAGATCAACCATTCTAATTCCATCTCTAGAAATTTTATCAGAATAACAAGGGCCTATCCCTTTTTTAGTTGTTCCAATTTTTACTCTGTCTTCAATACTCTCACGAATTTCATCAAGTTTTATGTGATATGGCATAATAACATGAGCCCTATCACTAATTATTACATGGTCAGTTTTTGCTCCTCTTTTTTCTAATTCTTCTATTTCAGATAAAAAAACTTTAGGATCTACAACAACACCAGGACCTATAATACAAGTACCTCCGTGTAAAACTCCTGACGGCAAAAGTTTTAAAATAAATTTTTCTCCATTTACAACAACAGTATGTCCAGCGTTATTTCCTCCTTGAAATCTAACAACATAATCAGCTTTGTCAGCCAAAACATCTATTATTTTACCTTTACCTTCATCACCCCATTGTGTACCAACTACAACATATCCTGCCATTTTTTTCTCCTCCTGTGGATATAACTATTTTATTTTTTTGATTTCCATGTAATTTATATTTTTATTATGTTTGTGTAAAAATAAATTTTCAAATTCAGTTTTTATATTTTCTGATGACTTATCAGAGTTGTGCAAGTCGTTTGTATAATAAATAAGTTCAAAATTTTCCAACTCATTTTTTACTAAATTTATTATATCTTCATAATATTTATCGTGATCAGTTTTGAAAAAGATTTTCCCACCAACTTTTAAAATATTATCTACTTTATAAAAAAAATCTTTTTGCAAAATTCTATTTTCTTCTTTTTTGTCCCAAGGTTCTGGAAAATTTATATAAATTTCTGAAATTTCATCTGTGTTTAAAAAATCATTTATGTTTTCAGCCATTTGTCTCAAAAAAACTATGTTTTTTAAATTCAATCTTTCAGCTTTTTTTGCACACATACAAAGTCTTTTAAATCTTAACTCTAAACATATGAAATTTTTATTTTTATTTCTATTAGCTATCTCTTGAGAAAACCCGCCACTACCACAACCTATTTCTAAACAAATAGGATTTTCATTTTTGAAATAATTATTCCAGTTTCCTTTTTTTTCATTAATTTTTTCTTTTTCAAAAATAATATAATCTTGGTACTCTAACATTTTAAAAATATATAAGTTATAATATCTTTTAGGTTTGTTAAAAAAGTGTTGCCACATTTCTTCTTTTTGATGTAAATTATTTTCTGTCATATTTTTTATTCAACTCCACACAAATTTTTTCTATAACTTTGTCGATAGGTATATTTGTTGTATCTATTAATATCGCATCATCAACTTTTTTTAATGCTCCAAATTTTTTGGTTGTATCGATGTAATCTCTTTCTTTTATATTTTCTAATACAGTTTCAAAATTTGTAGCTATACCTTTTGACTTTTCTTCTTCATATCTTCTTTTTGCTCTTTCTTCAACACTGGCAGTTAAAAATATTTTTAAATTTGCATTTGGTAAAACTACACTACCTATATCACGACCATCCAATACAGATGAAGTTTTACTTGCAATTTCTCTTTGTAATTTAACCATTGCCTCTCTTATTTCTAATATAGATGAAACTTGAGAAACAAAATTATTAACATTTTTTGTTCTTATCTCTTTAGAAACATCTGTGCCATTTAGCATACAATTATTTTCTTTATCAAAAGATATTTTTATTTTTTCTAAGGCGTTTAAAACTTCATTTTTATTTTTTATATCTATATTATTTTGCAAAAAATAATAAGTTATAGCTCTATACATAGCTCCAGTATCCAAATATAAAAAATTATATTTTTTTGCAATTTGTTTAGCTATTGTAGATTTTCCACTACCTGCTGGACCATCTATGGCAACGGTAAAATTTTTCAAAATTAACACCCCTTAACACTCAAACAAAATTGAGTACCATTCTTTATCATTTTTTATATCAATTATTTTAAAGGAATTATTTTCTATTTCTGTTTTTACTAAATCAAGTTTATCTTTTATTATTCCAGAAAATAAAATTTGTGAATTCTGTTTTGTAATTTTTTTAATATCTTTTATCAAGTTTATTAAAACATCAGATAAAATATTTGCAACTATGAAATCAAATTTTTTTTCTTCTTCAACAAGTTTTAAAAGATCCGATTTAAAAACTTTTATATTTTCATCTAAATTTATATTGTTTAATTTTAGATTTTCAGTTGCGGACTCTATCGAATTTTCATCTATATCTATGCCGTAGATTTTTTTTGCACCAAGTTTTTTAGCAACTATCATTAAAATTCCTGAACCAGTTCCTATATCGATAACAGACTTATTTTCAAAGTTTATTTTTTCCATCGCTTTGATACAAAGCGAAGTTGTTGGATGAGAACCGGTACCAAAAGCACGACCAGGATCTATTTCTATAACGTGCTCGTTATTTTTAATTTCGTAATCTCTCCAAGTTGGTTTTATAACAAAATTTTCTCCAACACGTTCAACAAAAAGATATTTTTTCCAACTGTTTTGAAAATCTTCATCATCACTTTCATAAAAATCTATGATATAAATAATATTTTCATCATCTTTAAATTTTTCATTAAAAATTTCAATTATATGTTTTTTTCTTTTTTCTATAAAAATATTTACTGGGAAATAAGCTGAAATTGAATTATTATTACTTATGTATTGTCTTTCATCTTTGTAATAATCAAGTGGATTTTTTATAAAATCTGTTTCTTCAAATTTTAATCCTGTAACTCCCATATCGTAAAAAATATTGGAAATAATTTTTTTGTAAAATTTTATATCATCACTTTCATAAATAATTTTAACTTCTAAAAATTTCATTCATTACTCCATAATATTCTATTTATATTTTTACATTTACCCGTTTCTTCACAAATTTCTGCTTCTATACCATTTAGTTTAATATTCCCTTCAGAAATTTCATGCCTTTGAGGAAGAGAAGTTAAAAATTTTTGTATAATAATATCCTTATTAGTTCCAATAACACCAGAGAAAGAACCAGTCATCCCTAAATCTGTTATATACCCAGTTCCGTTTTCTAAAATAGTTTCATCAGCAGTTTGAACGTGAGTATGAGTTCCACAAATTAAACTAACATCTCCGTCTAAATATTTTGCTAAAGCAATTTTTTCAGCAGTGGCTTCTGCGTGAAAATCTATAATAATATTTTTAGTTATATTTTTTATTTCATCTGTTAGATCTTTAGCAAGAGTAAAAGGGCAATCAACATTTATAGGCATAAGAGCCCTCCCTTGCAAAGAAATAACTGCGAGTGTTTTATTATTTTTTTCTAAAATAATATATCCATTACCTGGTGTAGTTTTAGGATAATTAAAAGGTTTTAGAAGTCTTTTTTCTTTTTCTATATATTCATATATTTCTTTTTTATCCCAGATATGATTTCCAGAAGTGATAACATCAACTCCCTTTTCAAAAAATTCAACACAAATTTTTTCAGTGATTCCAAAACCTGAAGCTGCATTTTCTCCGTTTACTATTATGTAATCATAATTTTCTCTATTTTTTTCTAAAAAATTATATAAAATAGTTCTTCCAGGTTTGCCTACTATATCGCCTATCATTAAAACTTTCATTGTTACCTCTATTTTAAATTTCTAATTTATTTTTTTTAAAAATATAGTTATATACAATTTTTATCTCATAGTAATTAGTTAAAAATAAAAAATACATTCACATTATAACATATTTTTTATTAAAAATATGTTAGCTTTATTAAAAATAAAAAAAATTTGGAAAATTTTCCAAATTTTTTAGTTTTTATATGGCGCACCTAATAGGAGTCGAACCCATAACCTTCTGATCCGTAGTCAGACGCTCTATCCAATTGAGCTATAGGTGCACTCTTTGAATGATAACACAGTATAATAAAACTGTCAATAAATAAAAAAATCATTTAGATTTAAACATTTTTCTTTAGTTTATTTAAAAATAGGTAAATTATATTTTTTTAAAATATTTTCAGCTTTTAATATATCTTCTTTTGTTGGTGTCGGAGTATTTTTTAACTTATATTCTATTCCAACTTTTTCCCACTTATATAAAGCCATTTGATGAAAAGGTAATATATCAACTCTTTCAACATTTTTAAACTTGGATAAGTATTTTGCCAATCTTTCTATATCTGATTCGTTATCAGTATATCCTGGAACTAAAACATATCTTATCCAAACAGGTTTATTTATGTGATTCAAATATTCCATCGTTTTAAGTGTAGGTTCAAGTGGAACTGAAGTAATTTCTTCGTATTTATTCTTATCTATATGTTTTATATCAAGCAAAACTAAATCTACATTTTCATAAATAGTTTTTGCTTTTTCATTAAAAATTATTCCAGAAGTATCGATAGCTGTATGTAAATTATTTTCTTTACACAATTTAAAAAAGTCTATTAAAAAATCTTGTTGTAACATAGGCTCTCCGCCTGATACAGTAACTCCTCCAGATATAAAAAATTTAACTTTATTTATTTCTTTGATTATCTCTTCCGGTGTATAAACATAATTTCTTTTATTAATATCCCAACTATCAACATTATGGCAATATAAACATTTTAGAGGGCATCCTTGTAAAAAAAGAACAAATCTTATGCCTGGTCCGTCTTTTGTTCCAAAAGATTCGAAAGAATTAATGTAAGCTTCCATATGTTCTCCTGACAAACATATAGGGAGATAAAAATCTCCCTATAATTAGAATTTATTAGTTATAGTTCTGTTAATAACATCCATTTGTTGTTCTCTTGTTAATTTTACAAAATTAACTGCATATCCAGAAACTCTAATTGTAAGTTGTGGATAGTCCTCTGGATGTTCCATTGCATCTTCTAACAATTCTTTCCCAAAAACGTTTACATTTAAATGATGACCTGTTTGTTTAAAATATCCATCCATAAGCCCAACAAGGTTATTTTTCTTTTCATCATCAGTTTTCCCTAATGTCTCAGGAGTTATTGCAAACGTATATGAAATACCATCATTTGCGTCTTCAAATGGTAATTTTGCAACTGAAGCAAGTGAAGCCACGGCTCCTTTAGTATCTCTTCCGTGCATAGGATTTGCTCCAGGACCGAATGGAGTTCCTGCTCTTCTTCCGTCAGGAGTGTTTCCAGTTTTCTTACCATAAACTACATTAGATGTAATTGTCAGTATTGACTGAGTAGGTTCTGCGTTTCTATACATTTTATGTTGTCTAATCTTATTCATAAAAGTTCTAACAACTTTTACTGCCAACTCGTCTGTTCTATCATCATTATTTCCAAAAGGAATATATGGTCTTTCTACTACATAATCAGTAGCATATCCGTCTTCATCTCTTATTACTTTTACTTTTCCATATTTTATAGCAGCTAAAGAGTCGGCAACTATCGAAAGTCCAGCTATACCAAAAGCTTGTGTTCTTTTAATGTTTAAACTATGCAATGCCATTTCGAAAGCTTCATAAGAATATTTATCGTGCATATAATGGATAATATTTAATGCCTTTACATAAGTAGATGCTAGCCAAGACAAAACTTTATCATACTTTTCCCAAACTTCATCAAAGTCTAAATAATCGCCTTCAATTCTTTCGAACATTCCTTCTGGAGTTACTTGAATCTTTTTCTTTTCATCCATACCTCCGTTTATAGCATATAACAATGCCTTAGGTAGATTTGCTCTAGCTCCAAAGAATTGCATTTGATGTCCTATAGCCATAGGAGAAACACAACATGCTATACCATAGTCATCTCCAAATTGAGGTCTCATTATATCGTCATTTTCATATTGTAACGATGATGTATCTATAGAAACTTTAGCACAGAATTTTTTCCAATTTTCAGGAAGTCTTTCACTCCATAAAATTGTTAAGTTAGGTTCTGGTGCAGTACCTAAATTATAAAGAGTATTTAAAACTCTGTAAGCATTTTTTGTAACTAATGATTTGCCATTATTTGCCATACCACCTATAGATTCTGTTACCCATACAGGATCCCCAGAGAATAGGGCATCATATTCTGGTGTTCTTAAGAATCTTACTATTCTAAGTTTCATAATAAAGTGATCAACAAATTCTTGAGCTTGTTTTTCTGTTATTCTTCCTTCTTTTAAATCTCTTTCAATATATATATCTAAAAACCCAGTAGTTTTACCTAAACTCATAGCTGCACCATTTTGGTCTTTTATTGCTCCAAGATAAGCAAAATAAGTCCATTGAATAGCTTCTTGAGCTGTTTCTGCTGGTCTTGAAATATCAAATCCATATCCAGCTGCCATTCTTTTTAATGCTTCCAAAGAAAGAATTTGATCTGTCATCTCTTCTCTTTCTCTGATAACTTCTTCAGTCATTTCAGATGGATTTAAGTTCGCTCTTTCTGCTGTTCTTGCCTCAATAAGACGATCTACTCCATAAAGAGCAACTCTTCTGTAGTCACCTATTATTCTTCCTCTTCCATAAGCGTCAGGTAATCCTGTAATAACTCCAGCTGATCTTGCTCTTTTTATTTCGTCTGTATATGCAGCAAAAACTCCTTCGTTATGGCTTCTTCTGTATTTTGTAAAAATTTCTTCAGTTGCAGGATCTAATTTGTATCCGAAAGATTCCAAACTAGTTTTTACCATTCTTAATCCACCATTAGGAAAGATTGCTCTTTTTAAAGGTGCATCAGTTTGAAGACCAACTATAGTTTCTAAATCTTTATCTATATATCCAGGTCCATATGCATCTATTTTTGAAGGAATTTTAGTTTCTGCATCATAAATTCCTTTTTCTCTTTCTATTTTAATTTTTTCGCTTAAAATAGACCATAATTTTTTAGTATTTTCTGTCGGCCCTTCTAAAAATGATTCATCACCTGTATACTCTGTATAATTTTTCTTTATGAAATCAGCTACATTTATTTCCTCTTGCCAATTTCCACCTTTAAAACCTCTCCATGCGTCCATGAATACCACCTTTCGTATTTTTTTTATTTGTTAATATTTTGATAAATAATTTTATGTCTT
>JAEWEF010000068.1 GCA_023389595.1 Fusobacteriota bacterium | reverse complement strand
TCAGAAAAACATGTTTTAAGAGGGCTTGCTATAGCTGGGTTATTTGGTAATCTTATAAAAACCAACGCAACTATATCTGGAGCAGAAGGTGGTTGCCAAGCTGAAGTTGGTGCAGCTTGTTCTATGGCGGCAGCAATGGCAGCATATTTTATGGGAGGAACAAACGAACAAATTGAATATGCAGCTGAAAGTGGACTTGAACATCACCTTGGAATGACTTGTGATCCTATAGGTGGATGGGTACAAATACCTTGCATAGAAAGGAATGCAATTTGTTCTGTTAGAGCATTTAATACAGCAGCTTACTGCTTATCAACAAACGGAGATCACACAATAAGTTTTGACCAAGTTGTAATCACAATGAAAGAAACTGGAAGAGATATGTGCTCTGCATACAAAGAAACATCTATAGGTGGGCTTGCAAAATATTATGAAGATATTTTAAAAGAAAACGAAGATATGGAAAAACAAAATTGTAGTTAAAATTTCACCACTGATTTTTATCAGTGGTATTTTTTATTTTAAATTTTAGCAATTGATAAAAAGTTTTAATAAAAGTTAAATTTATTTATAAAAATCAAAAATATTTTTTAATTTTTCTTTTAAAAAGTTTTTTAAAATAATTTTTAATGATATAATTACTATTATCAAAAATTTTTTGGAGGTAACGATGAAATTAGTTTTAGTAAGGCATGGTGAAAGCCAATGGAATTTAGAAAATAGATTTACAGGTTGGAAAGATGTTGATTTATCTGAAAAAGGAGTACAAGAAGCAATATCTGGAGGAAAACTTTTAAAAGAAATGAATATTTGTTTTGATGTTGCATACACTTCTTATTTAAAAAGAGCAATAAAAACCCTTAATTATATTTTAGAAGAATTAGATGAAATGTATATACCAGTTTATAAATCTTGGAGATTAAATGAAAGACATTACGGTGGACTTACAGGATTAAATAAAGCAGAAACTGCAAAAAAATATGGAGATGAGCAAGTTCATATTTGGCGTAGAAGTTTTGATGTGGCTCCACCTCAAATTGATAAGAATAGTGAGTATTATCCTAAAAAAGATAGTCGTTATTCAAATTTAAAAGACGAAGAAATTCCTCTTGGTGAAAGTTTAAAAGATACAATAGATAGAGTTTTACCATTTTGGCACACAGATATTTCTAAATCAATTGCTGAAGGTAAAAATGTAATTGTTGCTGCTCACGGAAATTCTTTGAGAGCTTTAATAAAATATCTTTTAAATATTTCTAACGAAGATATTTTAAATTTAAATTTACCTACAGGAAAACCTTTAGTTTTTGAAATTGATAAAGATTTAAATATAATATCATCACCTGAATTATTTTAATTGTGGAGCAGTGTATGAAAGTTTTGGGATTGGTTGTCGAATACAATCCGTTTCATAACGGACATTTATATCAAATACAACAGATGGATAAACTATTTGGAGAAAATATTAAGATAGCAGTAATGAGTGGAGATTACGTTCAAAGAGGAGAGCCTGCAATTATCAATAAATTTGATAGAGCAGATTTAGCTATTAAATCGGGAATAGATATAGTTATAGAATTGCCTTGTTTTTATTCTACTCAGAGTGCGGAGCTTTTTGCAAGCAGTGCAGTCAGAATTTTAAATAAATTTGCTTGTGATTTTTTAGTTTTTGGATCTGAAAGTAGCGATATAGAAAAATTAAAAAGTATAGCCAATATATTACAAGAAAAAAATACACAGAATTTAATAAAAAATAATATAAAAAATGGAATGTCTTATGCTAGTGCATGTTTTCAAATTCTGGGAGATAAATTATTATCTAATGATATATTAGCGGTTGAATATATAAAGGCAATAAATTACTACAAACTAAATATAAAACCGTATTGCATAAAAAGAATATCAAGTAATTATTATGATGAAACATATAATATGGATAATATTTCTAGTGCTAGTTATATAAGAAAAAATATCTTGTCAAAAAAAGACTTTAAAGATTTAGTTCCGGAAGAAACTTATCATACTATTATGAAAAACAATTTAGCTTCTATAGAGATTTTTTTTGACTTAATAAGATATAAAATAATAAATGATAGAGATTGTATAAGTAAAATATTGGATGTTGAAGTTGGTCTTGAAAATAGAATTTATAAAAATATATTGGAACATAAAGATTATAAAAAATTTTTCGATGCAACAATAAATCCTAGAATTACTGTAGGTAGACTTCAAAGAATATTGATGCATACATTACTTGATATAAAAAAGGAGCATCAAATATATATTCAAAATAACATCCCTTTTATAAAAATAATATCCTTTAATGAAAAAGGGAAAAAATATCTAAATAAAATAAAAAAAACAGATGCATACAATGATATAAACGTAATATCTACGAAAAGAAATATAAAGAAAACATTGAAAGATGAAGATTTATATTTTTTTGAATTAAATGAGAAGGCTTCAGAGATATATAAAATTAAATCTTACTACGACAAAAAATATATAATAGGTAAATAGTATGAAAAAAATTGTTATTTTTTTATTTATTACAATAATTTTAATGATACGATTTGCTACTGGAATTAATTATATAACAATTCAATCTGACAGAAATTATCAGCTTGAAATATCTGTTTACGAGTCTAGAGCAGAAATTTTAAAAGTTAATGGCCGAGCTCCTGTACAAAAAATATATGGAAAGATAGATTATTTATCTGACGGATATTATAAGGGAAGTTTTCAAGTAAATTCTGTAAAATATTATGATTATTACACATTCATAGATTTTGATGCAAATAGTATAGTGAGAATAGAAGATAATTTCCTAAAAAAATATTATAAAAAAACGTCAGAAAGATTTTTAGAGAATATGACGCCAGCTCTTAAAAATATGGTTAATGCTGTAATAATTGGTGATATGCATATATATAAAGACAAACAAGAACAAATAAGATATGTAGGAATATCACATATGTTTGCTATGTCTGGCTTACATATAGGATTAGTTTTTGCAATTTTTTTATTCATATTTAAGAAGTTAGAGATAAGCATAAGGCAGAGAGAAATTTTAACAATAATTATAGCTACTTTGTATTTATTCTCTGTAAAAATTTCTCCATCTCTGACAAGAGCGTATTTGATGGCTACAATAGTTATGTTAAGTCATATTATTTTTTATAAGTATAATGTGAAAAGGGCCTTAATAATAAGTGCAGTTATAAGTCTTATCTTTAAACCAGAATGGATTTTTAGTTTGTCTTTTCAAATGTCGTATCTTGCTATGATAGCTATTTTTTATCTTTATCCAATAATAAATAAAATAAATTTTAAAAAATATAAGATTATAAGTTACATTTTATTTAGTTTAAGTATACAAATAATGTTAGCACCTTTATCTGTATACACATTTGGAACGCTACCACTTTGGTCTGTTGTTACAAATTTAATTTTAATGCCAATAGGAAACATATTTATTACTCTATCCTATCTAGGACTTTTATTAGAAAACTTTCACTTAGGATTTTTAGTTTCAGAGTTATTAATTTTATCATACAATTTATTTGATGGTGCAATTAATTATTTTTATGAATATGATTTTTTAAATATAGCTTATTATAACTCTAAAATTTTATATGTTTACATACCTTTATTTTTATTTATCTTTTTAGGAGGAATTTTGATTAATTTTGATGAAGACAGTAAAAAATGAATGTTTTATAGAATTCGAAGAAAAAAAATCTAAATTTATAGGATATATAAAACCAGTATCTACAAAAGAAGAAGCAGAAGAGTTTATAAGAAATATAAAATCGAAACATAGGGATGCAACACATAATTGTTCAGCTTATAAAATTTTAAATGAAAAAGAATTTTTTAAAATGGATGATGATGGTGAGCCATCTGGTACAGCTGGTAAACCGATTGGTGACACGATAAAAAACATGAAAGTTGAAAATGTTGTTATCGTTGTTACAAGATATTTTGGAGGAATAAAATTAGGAGCTGGAGGATTAATAAGGGCATATTCTAGAGCTGCTAAAGAAGCAATACTTTTTGCAGAAATTATTGATTATATTAAAACTGAAATTATAACTATACAATTTTTATATGAAAAATCCTCTGAGATAGATAAATTAATAGAAAAATATAATGGAACATTATTAGATAAAGTTTTTTCTGATAGGATTACATATAAATTAAAAATAAACAGTGATTTTATTGAAGAAATAAAAAAATATGGAAATATAATGATTATATAAAAAAATCAGCTCCAAAAAGAGCTGATTTTTATTTCAGTAAGCAATTATTTTTTCTTAGCATATTTTAAAGAATCGAAAGCAACCGCTGCGATAATTATAATACCCTTGATTATGTATTGCCAATAAGGACTAACTCCAACATATGTAAGACCATAGTTTATAACCGTAAGAATTATAACTCCTGTCACTACACCTGATATACTTCCAACACCGCCATAGAAAGAAACACCACCTATAACGCATGCAGCTATAGCATCCATTTCGTACATAAATCCTAAGTTATTTGTTGCAGATCCTATACGACCAGCTTCAAGAAAACCTCCGAAAGCATAAAATGCTCCAGACAAACCATATATACCCAAAAGAGTAAGAGCAACGTTTACACCAGAAACTCTTGCAGCTTCAGGATTTCCTCCTACTGCGAAAACGTTTTTACCAAATTTAGTTTTATTCCAAAGTATCCACATAATTATAGTTGCTATCAATGCATATACTATAAGATAAGGAATAGTGTATCCAGCAATTTTTATACTACCTTGTGCAAAATTACTATATCTTGGAGAAAATCCTGATATAGGAGCAGCTCCAACAAAATCATAGTAAAGAGAATTAATACCATAAACTATAGTCATTGTACCAAGAGTAGCTATAAAAGGATGTATATTCAATTTAGAAACTACAATACCATTTACTAGTCCTATAATTATACCTATTACAACGACTGTTAATATTACAAGAATTAAAGGTAATTCACCTAATTGTGGATAAATTTTATTAACTTTCGTAGAAGCCTGTAATAAGGTGGCAGATATAACTGCTGATAAACCAACTTGTCTTCCTATTGACAAATCAGTACCTTGTGTAAGTATCAAACCAGCAACACCAAGTGCTATTATAAGTCTAACAGACGACTGAGTAAGTATATTTTTAAAGTTTCTTATACTCAAAAATGTAGGTTCTTTCCAAATGATAACAAGTAACATACAGAATAAAACTAAATACAAACCACTTTCTATAAACAGTTTTTTAAAATCAAATTTTCCTTTTTCGTTAAGTAATTTCATAAAATATTTCTCCTTTACAGATATTTAGCTGATAATTCCATTATCTCTTCTTGTGTAGTTTCTTTAGTATTAACTATGCCTGCAACTCTTCCGTTACTCATAACAAGTATTCTATCAGTAACACCTAATAGCTCAGGCATTTCAGAAGATATCATGATTATACCTTTATCTTTTTTAGCAAGCTCTATCATTAGTTGATATATTTCATATTTTGCTAAAACATCTATACCACGAGTTGGCTCATCTAGCATAAGAACTTCAGGTTCAGTTAGCAGCCATCTTCCTATTATTACTTTTTGTTGATTTCCACCAGATAAAGATCCTATATTTGTAAAATGTGAAGGAGTTTTAACCCTCATGCTATCTATTACCCATTGAGTATCAGTTTTTAGTGCTTTATTATTTAGTATACCTATCTTATTTTTATATTTATCCATATTAGATATAGTAGAATTAAAAAGTACTGTCAACATACTAAAAATACCATTGCTTCTTCTTTCTTCGGTAACAAGAGAAAAACCATTTTTGATTGCTTCTTTTGGACTTCTATTATGAACTTCTTTGCCATGTAATAAGATTTGTCCAGCAGATTTTTTTCTTATACCAAAAATAGTTTCGACTATTTCAGTTCTTTTAGCCCCAACTAGACCAGCTATACCTAGAATTTCTCCTTTGTGCAATTCAAAGCTAACATCTTGTATTGAAGGTTGGTACATTGCAGTTAGATTTTTGATTTCAAGTATACGTTCTTTAATTATATTATTTTTTTCTGGGAAACGTTCGTTTAGATCACGACCAACCATCATACTAATTATATTATCTGTTGTAAGATTTTCTATATCGTCAGTTCCAACCCATTTACCATCTCTTAAAACTGTTACTTCATCGGCTATAGTTTTTATTTCTTCCATTTTATGAGAAATATAAATAATACCAACACCATCTTCTTTAAGTTTTCTTATTATTTTAAATAAATGATCAACTTCTTTTTCAGTTAATGAAGAAGTTGGTTCATCCATTACTATTACTTTTGATTTATATGAAACTGCCTTAGCTATTTCTATCATCTGTCTTTCAGCAACAGCTAAACTAGCAACTTTTTTTCTAGGATCAACATTTATAAATAAGTCATTAAAAATTTCTAATGTATCATCATACATTTTTTGTTCATCTATAAATATCCCTTTTTTAGGATATCTTCCAAGCCATATATTATCTAAAACATTTCTTTGAAGAACTTGATTAAGTTCTTGGTGAACCATGGAAACTCCATTTTCCAAAGCTTCTTTCGTATTTCTAAAATTTACTTCTGTACCATCAAGTAAAATTGTACCACTATCTTTTTCATATATACCGAAAAGACATTTCATAAGAGTAGATTTTCCGGCACCGTTTTCTCCCATAAGAGCGTGAACTGTTCCCGGTTTAACTTTTAATTGTACAGAATCTAAGGCTTTTACACCTGGAAATTCTTTAGAAATATTAGTCATCTCAAGTACATATTGAATATTACCCATATAATAAACTCTCCTCAATTTTGAAAAAAAGGGGATTGATAACAATCCCCTTAGAATTGAAAACTACAGTACTTATATTTTGTACTTATTATTTGTATTCAGCAACGTTACTACTATCGATTCCTATACTAGGAATTAAAACTATTTTATCAACTACTTCAGAAGAAAGACCTTCTTCAACTGATTTTCCAGCAGCTAGGTTTGAAGCCATTTGGAAAGTAGCAGTAGCTTGTCCTTTAGCGTCGTTAAGAACAGTTCCAGCCATTTCTCCAGATTCAATCTTAGCTAGAGCTTCTGGGATAGCGTCAACACCGAATACTGGAAGAGATTTACCAGCAAGTTTAAGTGCTTCCATTGCTCCTAGAGCCATTCCGTCATTGTTACAAATTACAACTTCAATTTTGTCAGCGTTAGGTCCTGATAACCATGCTTGCATTTTATCAGTAGCTTGTGCAGTATCCCACATAGCTGTATCTAAGTGTAATTCTTGAGTTTTGATTCCGTGATCGTTAAGAGTAGAAATTGAATATTTAGTTCTAGCTTCAGCATCTGGATGTCCAGGTTCACCTTTTAGCATAACATATTGGATAACTCCGTCTTTATTTTTATCTAATTCAGGTTTTTCTTTCCAAAGTTTTTCGATTAGTTCACCTTGAGCTATTCCTTGTGCGTTAGGATCTATTCCAACGTAGTAAGCTTTATCATAAGAATTTAAAGCTTCGTCAGAAGGTTTTCTATTGTAGAAAACTACTGGTACGTTAGCTGATTTTAATTTATCTATAACAACATCTGCACCAGAAGCGTCAACTAAGTTTATAGCAAAAGCATTTACTCCTTTACTTAGTATAGAATCTATTTGGTCGTTTTGAACAGATGCAGTATTTTGAGAGTCTATCATTTGCACTGTAAATTGATCAGCATACTTATCAGCAACAGCTTGGAATTCTTTTCTGAATAAAGCTATAAAGTTGTCATCAAATCTGTAAGCTGTTAAAGCTATTTTTAATTTGTCTCCAGCAGCAGCTTCAGTTGTTGTTTCTTTTTTATCTCCACAAGAAATAAGAGCCGCAGCCATTAAAATACTTCCTAATAAAATTTTTGCTTTTTTCATTTTAAAAAGTCCCTCCTAAATTTAATTGTTCATTTTCAGAACTTAAAGATTGTAATTTTATAAAAAAATATATATTCATTACATCTTATTATAAATAATAGCCTTTTTATGTAAAAATGTCAATTAAAAATTTTAAAATATCTTAAATTGCTGTGCATTAACTACATAAATAGAGTTATGGCCCCCTTTATACCTGCATCATTACCTAATTCTCCTTTAACGAATTTTAATTTTTCTAGGGCTATAGGCAGTGTATATTTTTTTAATTTATTTTTTATGTCTTCTATAAAAAAATCTCCACCTTGTATTATTCCTCCACATAAAACTACAACTTCTGGATTGATTATATTTAATAAAGATCCTATTCCACAAGCTAACCATTCAGATTCATAATCTAACAATTCTTGAGAAAATTTATCTCCTAGTTTGGCACAATCAAAAATATCTTTTGCTTCTATTTTAGAAATATCATTTTGATATTTTTGGAACAACATATTTTTTTTGTTTACGGCAAGTCTTGAAATTGCTTCTCTTACAAGTCCGGTAGCTGATGCATATGCTTCAAAACAACCGTTTTGACCACAACCACATAATTTTCCATTAACAGCTACTTTCATATGACCAATTTCACCAGCTGATCCTTTCACTCCAGAAATTAGTTTATTGTTTACAAAAATCCCCCCACCTATACCTGTTCCGACAGCTATAGTAATTGAACTCGAAGAATTTTTTGCTGCACCAAAAATAACTTCACCTTTAGCGATAACATTTACGTCGTTATCAAGTAGAGTTTCAATTCCGGTGACTTGTTCAAATTTTTCTTTTAAATTTATCCCTTTATCCCAAGTAAAATTAGAAAAAAATCCAACGATACTTTGGTTTTCCACTGGACCAGGAATTCCAACTCCTATTCCTTTTATATCAGAGATATTTATATTAATCAAATTTGACATTTCTTGAATTTTTATCCAAATTTTATTTAATATGTAATCTATCCCTTTTATTGATTCTGTTTTTATACTATCAGATACAAATAAATTTCCTTTAGTATCACCTATTCCTATTTTTGTATTTGTTCCACCTAAATCTATTCCTACATAATACATGATAAAATCTCCTTATAGTTTTTTAAATTTATTTAATTTTTTTAATTATAACACAAAAAAAATATTAAATAATAATAAAATTTGTAACAATATTTTTTATATATTTACTTAAAAAAATGAATATGATAAAATGAAAACTATAAAGATTTGGAGGGCTAGCATGAAAAGAAGTTTATCTGGTATACAACCTAGTGGAATATTACATTTAGGAAATTATTTTGGAGCAATAAGTCAATTTATAAAACTACAAAACGAATACGATGGATTTTATTTTGTAGCTGATTATCATTCATTAACATCGCTTACGGATCCTAAAGTGTTAAAAGAAAATACATATAATATAATATTAGATTATTTGGCACTAGGACTAGATCCGAATAAATCTACAATTTTTTTACAATCTAGTGTACCAGAACATGTAGAATTATCTTGGTTACTTAGTAATATTACTCCAGTTGGGTTACTTGAAAGAGGACATTCGTATAAAGATAAAATATCGAAAGGATTTTATCCAAATACCGGATTACTAACTTATCCAGTTTTAATGGCTTCAGATATATTAATATACGATTCTGATGTAGTTCCTGTTGGTAAGGACCAAAAACAACATTTAGAAATGGCAAGAGATATAGCAGCAAAATTTAATCAACAGTACAATGTAGAATTTTTTAAATTACCTGAAGAATTAATTTTAAGTGATTTGGCGGTAATAAATGGAACGGACGGTCAAAAAATGAGTAAATCTTACGGAAATACAATAAATATGTTTGCAAACGGTAAGGAATTAAAAAAACAAGTTATGAGTATAGTTACTGATTCTACACCATTAGAAGAACCTAAAAATCCAGATAATAATATATCTAAATTATATTCTTTGTTTGCTAGTATAGAAAAACAAAACGAAATGAAAGAAAAATTTTTAGCTGGTAATTATGGATATGGACATGCTAAAAAAGACTTGTTAGAAGCAATTTTAGAATATTTTGGAGAAGCTAGAGAAAAAAGAGAAGAATTAAGAAAAGATATGTCTTATGTGTATGATATACTTGAAGATGGTGGTAAAAAAGCTAGAAGTATTGCAATAGAAAAAATAAAAAAAGCAAAAGAAATAGTTGGATTACAAGGAAATATATATTGAAAATAAAAAGAACTGGCTTTTAGCCAGTTCTTTTTATGCAAATACAAAAGTATTTTTTTCAAATAATTCTCCTATTTCTTTATGATTTTTTATCAAAAATGATATTTGATCTCTAACACTTATAGGAATATTTGTTATAGTAAATTTAACTGAATTTTTATTATAATTTATATTGTTAAAAATTATAGTAAAAAAATTTAATGTAGCACCAC
>JAEWEF010000050.1 GCA_023389595.1 Fusobacteriota bacterium | reverse complement strand
GCAGCTTTTTCAATAACTTTTCCACCAGCTTTTTCTACTAATTTCTCAAGAGCTTCAAGAGATTTACCAGTAGAAATTACATCATCTATCAAAGCTACATTTTTACCTTTAATTTTTTCTATGTCTTCATCATTCAAAAATAATTTTTGTGAACTTGCAGTAGTTATTGAATTAACATCAACGGATATCGTATTTTTCATATATGATTTTATACTTTTTCTTGCTACAATATAATTTTTTAAATTTAAAATTTTTGATATCTCGTAAGTAAGAGGTATACCCTTAGCTTCCGCAGTAACAAGAATATCAACATTTTTTAATTTTTCTGCTAAAATAGGAGCAGTTACATTTACAATTTCAGCGTCACCTAAAATTACAAAGCTTGCGATAGAAAATTTTTTATTGATTTTGATTAAGGGTAATTTTCTAGTAAGTCCAGCAATTTTCAATTCGTAAAAATCCATTTCAGTTCCTTTCAATTTAATGGTTGTTAAAAATTTAATATAAACGAGAATATAATTTCATTTTCAGCTTCTCCAGACTTAATTGCGTATTCTATATTCTGTAATTCTCTCAATTTTTTTAAAACAAATTTATTATCACGTATATTAAGTGTTGTAAGTTTTAAAAATATGGGGTAGGGATGAGATTGTAAACCGTTTCTACCTATAAATAGATGAGCGTAATCGGTATAAACAGTTTTAAATTTGTTGTAGTCCATATTTTTAGAAAAAATATTCTCATCTATAAGAGAATTAATTTTTGCAAGCGTAACAAGTTCGTCCGTCAGCATATACAAACAAGAATTAATATTTTCTGGGTTTTCTTTTAAAAAATGAAGTAATTTACTGCCGTCTTTTTTTGTAAGGAAATTTTCTACTAAATCTTTCAAATTATACACTTCGTCAACACTTAAAATGTTTCTTACTTTTTCTAAAGAGAATGTTTCACCATCTAAAAAATTGATTATCTTGTTAAGCTCGTTTTCAACTTTATGAAAGTCTAGACCTAGCATATCCAAAAGTTTTATGGCATCTTCGTCAGACATTTTGACTTTATTTTTTATAAAAATTAACATTTTTTTATTTACGGCTTCAGAACTGCAATCTACAATTTGTCCAATCATTTCAATGTTTTTAATTGAGGATTTTTTAATTTCGTATTCTTTTAAAATCTTGCCAAAACTTTTCTTCTCTTCGTAAATGATAATAATCTTTTTATTAACAGTATCGTAAAGGGATACAGACTTTAAAAGTTTATCTATACCTGATGATTTGAGAGATTCTGCCCTTTTTAGTATTAAAATGTCATTTTCTCCAAAAATAGAATTTGTAGATACATTTTCTATAAACTTTTCCGTTTCGTTAGAGCTTGCATCGAAAAATTTTTCGGATAACCTTTCTTTTGAGATAATTTCTTTTATTATTTTATTGCTTTCTATATCGAGTAATGGATAGTCGCCTTTTAAAAAATATAGCATGTCAACCTCTTAAATTTAAATTTTAATTAATTATACTTTTTTTTGCGAGTTTTTTCAAACATATTAAACTGAATAAAAATTAAAAATAATTTTAGTTGTTGTAATTTTTTGTTGAATAGTTTATAATGAAATTGAAATACAGGGGAGCTTGTGAGACAGGCTGAGAGGAAACAATTAGTTTCGACCCTTAACCTGATACGGATAATGCCGTCGTAGGAAGTCATATTTTGATTTAATTATAGGGCATCCGTTAGGATGCTTTTTTTATAAAAATTTAATAGAATATAATATTTTTTTCTCTAATGGTGGTATAATATTTTAAAGAGAGTAAATTTAAAAATTATGAAAGTGGGTGAAAATATGGGATACATTTTTTGGGCTGCTGCAGTTTTACTTTTCTCTTTTATAGAAATATTTGTACCTATGCTTATAACTATATGGTTTGCACTTGCCGCTACATTCACCTTAATTCTGTCGCTGTTCATACAAAATAAATACATAGAGATTAGCGTTTTTATATTCTTGTCTATAATTTTCTTGGTATTTACAAGAAAGTTTGTAAAAAAATTTATAGACAGAGACAAAAGTTATTCTGCAGATATGATAGGAGATAATGTAGTTGTAATTAAAAAAACCTCAGAAAACATGTACGATGTTAAATACAAGGGAGCAATTTGGACAGCTGTTTCTGAAGAAAGTTTTAATGATGGAGAAGTTGCAACAATAGAAAAATTTAACGGGAATAAGATAATTTTAAAAAAATAGAGGAGGAAATATGATATTTTTTGGAGTTTTTTTACTAATAGTCTTTATATTTTTACTTATGATAATAGCTACCAGTGTTAAGATAGTTCCAGAATCTAAAGTTTTTATAATTGAAAGATTGGGTAAATATCATAGCACATTACGTTCAGGTTTAAATTTTATAATTCCTTTTATTGATAGAAAAATAAGAGAAATTTCTTTTAAAGAACAGGTTGTAGATTTTGATCCACAAGCTGTAATTACAAAAGATAATGCTACTATGCAAATAGATACCGTTGTATATTTTCAAGTTACTGATGCAAAACTTTATACTTACGGAGTAGAAAGACCTATATCAGCCATAGAAAATTTAACGGCTACAACTCTTAGAAATATTATAGGAGATATGACGGTAGATGAAACTCTTACATCAAGAGATATAATAAACACTAAAATGAGACAGGAATTAGATGAAGCAACTGACCCTTGGGGAATAAAAGTTAACAGAGTTGAACTTAAAAGTATTTTACCACCAGAAGATATTAGAGTTGCTATGGAAAAAGAAATGAAAGCTGAAAGAGAGAAAAGAGCACAAATTTTACAGGCACAGGCTAAAAAAGAATCTTTAATTCTTGTTGCAGAAGGGGAAAAACAATCGGCGATATTAAAAGCCGAAGCAGAAAAAGAAGTTAGAGTTAAGCAAGCAGAAGGACAGGCTCAAGCAATTTTGGAAGTGCAAAAAGCACAGTCTGAAGCTTTAAAACTTTTGAATGCTGCAAAACCTACGAAAGAAGTTTTAACGCTTAAATCTTTTGAGGCTATGCAAAGCGTTGCAAATGGAAATGCAACAAAATTGATAATACCTAGTGAAATTCAAAATTTAACTTCTATTTTTGCCTCTTTAAAAGAATCAAATTTTGACTTAGTAAAAGAAAAGGAAAAAACAAGTCAAGATTGAAAATAAATAGATGGAGGTATTTGAATGAAAAAATTATTTTTATTCTTTATGATGGTAACTTGTTTGGGAGTATTTGCTGATGAGATAACTATATATGGACCTAGCACTTCAAAATGGATAGGTAAAAAATATGCTCCTATATTTAAAGAAAAAACAGGACACGATATAAAATATGTTTCTGTATCTGGAGCTACACTGAAATTATTATTGGAAAAAAATAATCCTAAAGCGGATATAGTTGTTGGACTTACTGATGTTGAAGCTAAAATAGCTGAAAATAAAAACTTACTTACAACTTATGATGGGAAAAATTTAAAAAAACAATACGATTATTCTTATTTGGCAATAAACTATAACAAGGAAATATTACCTAATCCTCCTAAAAATTTAAAAGAAATATCGAATTTAAAAAATCAATTACTTATACAAAATCCCATGACATCAAATACGGGGGAGGAAGCATTACTTTGGAGTATAGCTATGTATGGTAAAAATTGGAAAAAATTCTGGGAAGAAATAAAACCGTCAATAAAAAATGTTGAACCTGGTTGGACGGAAGCGTTTAATAAATTTGCCGTAAACGAATCTCCTATGATGATAGGATATGCTACAAGTAATATTTATTTTGTACAAGATGAAAATCAAAAAAATAGATTGGATAGTTTTTATCTTGAAGATGGGGCATATAAATATAACGAGTATGCAGGTATAGTTAACAGAAAAGATGTAAAAGAAGCTTCAAAACAATTTATGCAAGAAATTAGTTCAGACGAATTTCAAAAAATGGTATCGACTGAAAATTATATGTATCCAGTAAAAGGAAAACTTATAGACCCAGTTTTTTCTGCCGTACCTACTC
>JAEWEF010000031.1 GCA_023389595.1 Fusobacteriota bacterium | reverse complement strand
ATGCACGACAATGAATACAAAGATATTGTGCATCCTATCAGCTCAGATCTTAGAAAAGAAATTACAGAGGTATTAGTAAAACACTATGCAGAATTAGAAGATGTTGAATAAAATTTAAGGGCAGTTTGTGCTGCCTTTTTTTATTGTTTTCATTATTTTTTGATAAATATTTTTTCTTAATAACTAAAGTTAACGCACTATAAATAAGTTAGCTCATGACTAGATATAGACGAAAATGACACAACAAAATCTCTAAAATAAAAGTGTTTATCAAAGTATAATTGAATAGAATCAATATTATTGATATAATAATAAAAAGATTAAGAATAAAAGAGATTAATATGGCACTAAACTACAAACTATCGTGGATACAACTTGCAAAAAAAGGCTTAAAGAAAACAGATGTAATAGCAATGACAAATTTGACAACCAATGTAATGGCACAAATGGGAAAAGATAAACCGATAACATTTAAAAATTTAGAGAGAATATGTAAAGCACTTAATTGTACACCAAATGATGTATTCTCTTTTGATGATGAATATGTTGAAAAAGGAGAATAACAAAATGGCAAAAACCAAAAACTTGATATTATGCAAGTTTTTTTGTTATAATTGAAATAAATTTAAAAAAAGGGTATTGTTTATGAAAATATCATATGAACCACTATTGGTAATGTTAAAAGATAACAACATGAGAAAAAAGATCTAATTAAACTTGCAGTAATTTCAGAAAATTGTATGGCGAGAATAGGTAAAGATGAATGTATATCAATGAATAATATGTGGAAGATTTGTACAGTATTGAAATGCACTCAGAATGATATTTTAAGATTTGATGAATAGAGGAGACATACTATGATCAGGTTAGCGACCGTGTTTAGTGGAATAGGAGCAATTGAACACGCATTAAAGAGATTAAATATTGAACACGAAATTGTATTTGCTTGTGATAATGGCGATGTTGATATTTTGTCCAAAAAATTTAAAAATAAAAATATTGAAACATTATTAGATGGAATAAGCGAGATAAAGATAGAGATTAAAAATTCAAAAACAATATCTAAAGAAATTGCAGATAATATTTTAAATAAAGTATCTATGATTGAAGAGAATGTTGATAAGTTAAATATAAAAAATAAAGATAAAAAGATTAAAGAATATTGTGACCAATTGTCAATGCTTTTTGAGAGGTTAAATACTGCAATAATCTTAGGTGAGTTAAATAAGATACCAAGTTATGAGGAAAAGAAACAGTATGTAGATAATTTATATGCAAAACATAGAAAAAGAAATAAAGTTATGGATAGTTATTTTGCAAATTATCAAATTAGTCAATCTAATTTTCATTGGAACATATCTTTTCTTGATGGTAAACAGTATACAGATAAAGTAGATTTGCTAGTGGGAGGAAGTCCTTGCCAAAGTTTTAGTTTAGTTGGTAAACAGAGAGGATTACAAGACACAAGAGGGACTTTATTTTATGAATTTGCAAGACTTATTAGTGAAATTAAGCCAAAAGTTTTTATATATGAAAACGTTAAAGCAGTTTTAAGTAACGATAATGGAATGACTTGGGAAGTAATGACCAAGGTTTTTAATGATTTAGGATATGATTGGAAATTTTCAATTTTAAATGCTAAAGATTATGGTATCCCACAAAATAGAGAGAGAGTATTTGTTGTTGGGTTTAGAGAGGATTTAAAAGTTACAGATTTTAAATTCCCAAAACCTATTGAATTAAATACAACAATGAAAGATTATTTGATTGATAATGTATCTGGGAAATATTATTTAAATAAAAAAGGTGTTGAGTTTGTAACGTCAGAAAAAAATCTGAGTAAAAGATATACCCAAATTGATGGTGATATACAATTGTGTCAAAAAAAGAATCAGCAATTTAATTGGCATGGAGATTTTAGATTTGTAGAAGAAAATAAAGATATGGAAAAAACCATGCAAGATTTAGAAAAATATTTTTTATCTGAAAAAGTAAAAAAATATGTTTTATCATCAGGAACAAAAGGATTTTATTCTAAGCCTAAAGTTGATTTAGATGTTGCTAGACCATTATTGACTACAATGCATAAAATGCACAGAGCAGGAGTAGATAATTATGTTACTACACAAGGAAGATTGAGAAAATTAACACCTAGAGAGTGTTTAAGATTAATGGGATTTTGTGATAGTTTTAAAATTGTAGTTTCTGATACATCTATGTATCAACAGTCTGGAAATTCTATAGTTGTGGATGTTCTTATGGAAGTTATGCAAAGTATTTTTGATGTTTATGAATTTGAGGATGAAAAAAAGGGACTAAGGGTTGTAAATGAGTGAATTAAAGATTAAATCTAAAAAATTTAAAATATTAGATACACTAGAATATATTACTTTAGCTGATTCTTTTTTAAAAAACAAGATTGGAACTGGACATGGAGAAGCAAAACTCTATGTTGGAAATGAGAATGAAAAAACACTAAATTTTTTTAATAACAATAACCTAATTAAATGTTTTTTCTTAAAAAAGGACTTTAAAGAGTTTTTAAATGATGCTAAAGATGAATATTTTAATCCACAACAAAATTACAATAAAAAGTCTCAAATGAAAGAAGTTTTTTTAAAATTAGAAAATCAACTTTCAAGTTTTTCAGATGATATATTTTATTTTGATTTAAGCAGAGTGAATGTTGCACCCCCTAGAGTATATATGAATTCAAGTTCTAAATATTATTCTTTTATGCGTGAAGTAGGATTGCCAAACATATCATATTTATCAGTACTTAAATTAGAAGATGAGGAAAAGCAAGTATATTTTTATTTTAAAATATTTATTGACTATAAACCAGATATAGTTGGTTATGTGTCAGCTGAAGAACAAAATCAGACTTTTGAAATTTTAGATAGTAATAAAAATGCAAGGCAAAAAGATACTATAATTAAAGCTAGAATAGGTCAAGGTGAATATAGAAACAAATTGCTTAATGAATGTCAATATTGTCCAATTACATTGGTTAATGATGAAAGATTGTTGATTGCGTCACATATTAAACCTTGGGCAAAGTCGAATGATAAAGAAAAAGTAGATCCGAAAAATGGATTTATATTTACTCCTACTTATGATAAATTATTTGATAAGGGATTTATTAGCTTTTCTAATGATAAAAGAATGCTTGTGTCTCCATGGTTATCCCCCATGAATCAAAAAAGATTGGGAATATATAATGGTAGAAAAGTTGAACAATTGCCATTGGACGAAAAAAGGGAACAATATTTGAGTTATCATCGTGAGTATATATTTAAAAAATAAAGAGTTTTATAGAGATAGCAGAAATGTTATCTCTTTTTTTATACAAGAAAGGAGCAGTAATGCAAACAGAAAAACACAAAATAAAAACAAACATAGAAGAACAAATAATAATAAAAGAAAAAAAAGCTAGAACAAGAAAAAAATCAATTAAAAATATTAAAGAAAAAATGAAATGAAGAAAATAGAAAAATAAGAAACAAAAGATTAATCTAAAAAGGAGCAATATTTGAAAGTATATTTACAACAACAAATGAATTTAGAAAAGATGAATACTACCAACTAATATCATATATAATCACATTAAAGAAAACATAGAAAACGAAAAACACAAAAAGAAGTACATGACTGAAAAAAATATGTTATTATCTAAAAAACAATAACATAAACACAATAGGAGAACTTGGAGGACATGTACGAAATCTACAAAACAAAAACATAAGCCTATAGGAAATACAGACAGCTTACATGTTATCTACAATCTCTAATTGGGAATAAATCATTTAATCTCTGAGGCTCTGAGATCAATTCTAAGACGTTTTTTTAATAAAAGCGTAGCTAGACTACCCCTTTTTAAAATGGACACTTTTTCTTAAAACACATTAAATAGGCACTTTCAATCAGTTGAACAGATTGTGTATTTTCAGTAAAACAACGATTTTACGGCTTTTTATCTTCTTGATGAGTAGTGGGTATAGTTTTTGTTTTTCGGGGGAACTCTCCCCCGTACCCCTAGCAAGAGGGTACACCCTCTTGACACCCTTTTTAAAAAAATTAAAATTCAATCGCAATATTTTAAACTTTTTACTTTTTAATACAAAAATAGTGACGGGGTTTTAAGGGGCGTCAGTCCCTTAACGGAGTTTGAGGCGGCGCCTCAATAACACCCTGCTTCGCAAAAGAATGCTCCGCTGGGTTTGATTTTCTAAAATTTTTATCTTCATTTTCTAACGAAAATTCGATAAAAATTGAAAACACCCTGCTCCGCAAAAAAGTTTTTGGGATTGAAGGGTGGAGCCCTTCATCGCCCTCGCGAGATAGAGAAAAAATTAATTATCTATAAAAATCTTTTTGTTTTTATATTTGTTTTTTTTAATTGATTATACCTTTCATAAATGTAAAAAAATAAAGTCGGGGTTTTAAGGGGCGGCAGTCCCTTAACGGAGTTTGAGGCAGGGCCTCAATAACACCCTGCTTCGCAAAAAGATTGCTTTACTGGGTTTGATTTTCTAAAATTTTTATCTTCATTTTCTAACGAAAATTCGATAAAAATTGAAAACACCCTGCTTCGCAAAAGACTGCTCCGCTGGGTTTGATTTTCTAAAATTTTTCTCTTCGTTTTCTAACGAAAACTCGATAAAAATTGAAAACACCCTGCTCCGCAAAAAAAAGCTTCGCTGGGTTTGATTTTCTAAAATTTTTATCTTCGTTTTCTAACGAAAACTCGATAAAAATTGAAAACACCCTGCTTCGCAAAAAAATGCTCCGCTGGGTTTGATTTTCTAAAATTTTTCTCTTCGTTTTCTAACGAAAACTCGATAAAAATTGAAAACACCCTGCTTCGCAGAAATATTGCTCCGCTGGGTTTGATTTTCTAAAATTTTTCTCTTCGTCTTCTATCGAAAACTCGATAAAAATTGAAAACACCCTGCTCCGCAAAAAAAATGCTACGCTGGGTTTGATTTTCTAAAATTTTTCTCTTCGTTTTCTGACGAAAACTCGATAAAAATTGAAAATCAAAAAAAACTAGCTAGCATTTTTATATTCTAAATGTTAGAATTTATTAAACAATAGGACGGAGGTAAGGTTTTGTTTTTAATGATAGATAACTACGATTCTTTCGTGTATAATCTCGTTTCATATTTTTTAGAAGAAGATGTAGAAATTGAAATTATTAGGAATGATATGGTGGAATTAAAATATATCGATGAATTAATAGAAAAAAATCTGCTTGATGGCATTATAATTTCGCCCGGTCCAAAAAGTCCTAAAGACTGTGGAAGTTGTAAGGAAATTGTGGAGCGTTATTACAAGACAATTCCCATCTTTGGTGTGTGTTTGGGGCATCAAATTATAGGTTATGTTTTTGGAGCTGAAGTGAAAAAAGGAGAAACTCCAGTACACGGCAAAGTACACGGAATAAAAAATACGGGCGAGAGAATTTTTAAAAATATTCCGTCTAATATTAATGTTACGAGATATCATTCTCTTGTTATCGATGGTAAAAGTTTGAGTGATGAATTTGTAGTTGACGCTACAACTTTTGATGGAGTTATTATGGCTATATCACACAAAAAATATCCGCTATATGGAGTGCAATTTCATCCTGAAGCTGTCTTAACTGAATGTGGACACGAAATGGTACAAAATTTTTTAAATCTTGCTAAATCTTGGAGGCAGTATGGAAGTTGTAGTTAAAAAATTGGAAGAGTATAGAAGTGCTTATGAAATTTTTAAACTGTGTAGTCGTCAAGAAGATTTTAAGAGTAAAAAAATTTGTTTTTTAGATTCTTCACTCAAAAATAAGTATGGAAAATTTTCTATAATAGGCTACGACTGTTATATGGAACTTGCTGAAAAAGAAAACATAACATATATAAATGGAGAAAAAAGCAAAAGAAATTTTGAAGAAGTTTTGGATGAAATTTTAGAAAAAAATAGCATGGAAAATGAAACGAAACTTCCTATTTTATCTGGAGCTATAGCTTATTTTTCTTACGATTATGGCAGAAAGTTTGAAAATATTGAATCGAAACATCGAAAGGAAATAGATATTCCGGAAGCCGTTGTAAGGTTTTATGATAGCTTTATAGTTGAGGATATAGAGGCTAAAGAAACTTATATTGCATACAGATCCCAAAAAAATTATGAAGAAATTTTAGAAATTTTACAAAATGAAGCTAGCAAAAATGAAATA
>JAEWEF010000078.1 GCA_023389595.1 Fusobacteriota bacterium | reverse complement strand
AAGTAGTATTATGTAGCAAGAGGTGATATTTTATGAAAGAAGTAATTTCTATGGTTAAATATCAATTTGAACATCCATTTTTAATTAAAGGTAGAGCAAGCAGAAATGAATACTGGACAGTATATTTATTTTTTCTGATTACAAGAACATTAGTTGATATTCTAATATCTGTAAATGAATATCTGTTTTATGATTCTAGAAATTTTTTATTTTCAGTAATAATTTTCTATTTTTTAAAGATAGTTTATTACATACTTTCATTACTCACTATATGGGTTGGTGTAGTTGTAGGAATAAGAAGATTTCACGATGTTGGAAAAAGTGGATTTTTATTCATTGGAATTAGTGTGGCTGAAATACTGGGTATGATTTTTGCTGGAGTTTCGTTAATATCCTATAAAGCGACGGGAGTAACATCATATTTTTATATTGCAGTATTATTAGGAATAATATCTCTAATTTTTATAATTTATTTTTTCTTTATACTTGTAAAAAGAGGAGACATTGGAGCTAATAAATATGGTGAAGATCCGTATGAAAATAAAATAAATGAATAAAAACTTGAAATAAATTTTAAAAAGTATATAATAAAAGAAGGGAATGAAGTTCTCCCTAGATTTTTATCTAAACCGCTTTTAAGCTGATGACTTCTGTTTTTTAACAGAATTCGTCGGCTTTTTTTGTTTTAAAATTAAAAGGAGGAAAAATGTTAACGTCTCTTGCTCTCGTATTATTTTTAGGAATTATTTTTTCATTTTTGTGCAAAAAAATAAATTTGCCCACAATAATAGGCATGATTTTTGCTGGAGTTATTTTGGGACCGTATACACTTGATATGTTGGACCAATCTATATTAAAAATTTCTTCAGAATTAAGAACGGCAGCCCTCGTTATCATTTTACTAAAGGGTGGATTTGCTCTTGATATAAACGATATGAAAAAAAATGGTAGATCTGCCATAATGATGAGTTTTGTACCTGCCAGTTTTGAAATTTTAGCTTTCTTAATTTTTGCTCCGATTTTTTTAGGAATTTCTCGTTTGGATGCAGCCATAATGGGATCAGTTTTGGCAGCAGTTTCTCCAGCAGTTGTCATACCAAGAATGACAAAAATTATAGAAGAGAAATATGGGACTAAAAAAGGAATACCGCAACTTGTTATTGCCGGAGCGTCTTGTGATGATATTTTTGTAATAGTTCTATTTTCAAGTTTTGTTGCTATGGCAGGTGGAGAAAAAATAAATTTATATAATTTTTTAAATATTCCCATATCCATTATTTTAGGAATAATTCTTGGAGCACTGGTAGGATATTTTTTAAGTTTTGCTTTTGAAAAATTCCACGAAAAAAATCAGCATGTAAGAAATAGTACAAAAATAATTTTGATAATTGCAATTTCTTTTTTGATGTTGCAGATAGAAAAAAACTTAAAAGATATAATTTCAATTTCCGGATTACTTGCAGTGATATCAATGGCTTGCACAATGAAATTTAAAATCAATGTCGAAGTGTCAGAAAGAATTTCAGAAAAACTTGGGAAATTATGGATAGCTGCTGAAATAATTTTATTCGTACTAGTCGGTGCAGAAATAAATATAGTCTATATTTTGAATATAGGTTTTGGAGCAATATTTCTAATTCTTTTTGCTTTAGCTATTAGATCAATAGGAGTATATTTTTGTTTGATTGGTACAAATTTAAAATTTAGAGAAAAGATATTTTGTATGATTTCATATCTACCAAAGGCTACTGTACAAGCGGCAATAGGTTCAGTCCCACTTTCAATGGGTCTACCTTGTGGCGATATAGTTTTGTCAGTTGCAGTTTTAGGAATAATGATAACTGCCCCTCTTGGATCAATTCTCATAGATAAAAATTACAAAAAGTTACTAATTAAAAATTGACATTTTAGTGCAATTAGAATTATTATTTAATAAAGTATTTTTTGTAAGGGGGATATTGATGGAAAACAAAATTAATTTACAAGTCAATATAAATAATAAAGTAAATTATGCAATGTATCACAATAAATTTAATATTATTAGAAATATTAATTTAAAAAATATTTCAGATGAAAAGATAGAAAAAATAATTTTAAAGATTATTTCAGATTGCGACGCAGTAGAACCTTTTTCTAAAATTATAGAACATATAGAACCCCTACAAGAAATTAAATTAAATGATGTAGATTTGAAAATAAATGGAGATTATCTGGCTACACTTACAGAAAAAATTAATTGTAATTTAAAAATTACTGTAGAAGTTGATGGAGAAATATTGGTTTCTAGATATGAAGAGCTAACAATTTTAAGTTTTGATGAATGGGCGGGCATGGGAGTTTATCCGGAAATACTTGCATCATTTGTAACACCTAATCATCCGATTATGAATCAATTAAAGCACGAAGTTGCAAAAATTTTAGGAAGCTGGAATGTGGATGCATCACTTGATGGATATTTATCTCAAAATTCTGATAGAGTGAAAAAAATGGCGGGAGCAGCTTTCGTTGCAATACAAAAATTAAACATAGTTTATTCCGTTTTAAAATCTAGTTATGAAAATGAAGGACAGAGAATAAGACTTTGTGAAGATATTTATGAAAACAGATTGGCAAATTGTATAGATATAACTCTTTTATATTGCTCGCTAATAGAATCTCTTGGATTAAACCCAATTATAATATTATCAAGAGGACACGCTTATGCTGGAGTTTGGTTAGTCGATCAATCTTTTCAAGAAAATATTTTGGACGACTCTTATGATATAGAAAGAAGAACCGAAGAGGGTATAAATGAAATAATAGTTGTAGAATGTACAAATATGTGCTCGGGAAATTTAATTTCCTTCGATGAAGCAATAGGCAGTGCTAAAAATACACTTGCTAAACACTCGGAATTTTTACTTGCAATCGATGTTGTAAGAAATAGAAAAGCCGGAGTACTTCCTTTACCTTCAATTATTAAAGTTGACGGAAATTACAAAGTAAAACACGAAGAAATATCAGACAAAGAAGTATCTCAACCTCAAGATGTGGGATATATTTTAGATTTAGATAAAATAGACAGAAATAAAAATATTACAAAACAGATGCAGTGGGAAAGAAAACTTTTAGATTTGAGTATGCGTAACATGTTAATAAATATGCGTATGACAAGATCTGTAGTTCCCATTATAGTTTCTAACATATACGAACTTGAAGATTCACTTTCAAGCTTAGGAGAATTTCAAATAACATATTGTAATCAGAGCGTAGACACAACTAAAATAGATCCTGAAAGTATAAATGAATTTGAAAGTAAAGACATAGTAGAATACGAACTTAAAAGAAAAAGAATAATGAGTATCTATTCAAAAAAGGATTTAGATCAAATTCTTACAAAAATTTATCGTTCGACTAAAATTTCACTTGAGGAAAATGGAGCAAGCACACTATATATAGCCGTTGGTCTTTTAAAATGGTATGAAAAAAAAGGTATAAATACACCTCCTAGATATGCTCCAATACTTTTAATACCTCTTGAAATAATTAGAAAATCTGCTAAAAGTGGATATTCAGTTGTAAGCAAAATAGAAGAGGCACAAATAAATGTTACAATACTTGAGTTTTTAAAACAAAATTATGATATAGAAGTAGAGGGACTTTCTGATATGCCGTACGACGAATACGGTATAGATGTAAAGAAAATTTTTGCGATAATAAGACACCATATAAAAGGCTATTCTAATTGGAAGGTAGTCGAATCTGCATTTATAGCAAATTTTTCTTTTTCACAATTTATTATGTGGAATGATATAAAAAATAAGGAAGATTTTTTAGAAAAAAATAATGTTGTTAGAAGTCTTGTAAAGGGATATGTAGATTGGGATAGTACAATACCAATTGACATAGAACAAGATGAAGTATATCTTCCGATAACGGCAGATTCCTCACAAATAAGAGCCGTAAAAATGGCAGCAAATGATGTGAGTTTTGTGTTGCATGGGCCGCCTGGCACGGGGAAATCTCAAACTATTACCGCCATAATTTCAAACGCTTTAATAAAGGGGAAGACGGTTTTATTCGTTGCAGAAAAAATGGCTGCACTAGAAGTTGTAGAAAAGAGATTGAACAAGTTGGGAATAGGAGATTTTTGTATGGAGTTGCACTCTAATAAATCTTCTAAAAAATCCGTGCTTAGTCAATTGAAAAAAGCATTGGAAAGTTCTGAAAATATAAAAAGAGTTGACTACGAAAACAAGTCTACAAGTTTAGAAATATCTAGAGAAGAAATAGATGATTACGCTAGGGCGTTGCACGAAAAAAGGACTTGTGGCAAGAGTGTAAGAGAGCTTATCGATTTATATGAAGCCGTTCCAGATCACGAAGAAAAAATTATTTTTTCTCCGTATGTTGTCGGAAGTTTAACTCAGATTGGTATTGAAGAACAAAAAAAATTGTTGGAAAGATTAATATCTGCTGCAAGAGCTGTAGGCCATCCTGCAAATCATCCTCTAGCAGCTGTTGTGCAAACTGAATATTCACAAACTTTAAAATTTGAATTAGAAAATTGTGTATCTGAGTACTTAAGTAATTTAAAATTATATGGTGAAAGAGGAGTTGAAATTGCAAATAATTTTGCATTTAAACCGATGAAAAAAAATGACTGGGAATACTTGGACTCACTTATAAAAAATATTTTGGATATAGCGGATGAACCAGAATTTTTAGTGTATGCAGACAATGTTGAACAAGAGTTTTTAATGCCACTAAATTATTTTCAGAAAAAACAACAGCTGGAAGACAGAAGAAAATTTTTACTAAACAGCTGGGACGAAAATTTTCTTAAAATAGATATGAGTATCTACATAAATAAATACGAAGAAGCAAAGAGAAAATTTTTTGGTAAAACTAGGGCGATTAATAACGTAGTTGATGCAGTAAGGGCATATTATAAAGGAAACAATTTTGAACAGGATAGATTATTTTTTTCTCTTTCTGAAATAGAATCTTTTCAAAAAGAAGAAAAGTCTGTCGAAAAATTATTTTTTGAATTAAAAAGTGATAGTCAAAACTTAGTAAATAAGTTTAATTCTTACGAAGATTTTAAAAAATATAAAGAGGATATTTTTAGAAAAATAGAAAATATTACAGATGTTAAAAATATACTTAAAAATTTAAAACAAAGTGGAAATTATAATGAATTTTTAAGTAATTCTAAAGAGTTTATTTCGATTACAGAAAAATTGAATAAAAGTTACGAAAAATTACAAAATTTACTAGCAGTTAGTATAGATAAATACGCAGACGATTGGGTTGATAAGACTGAAAAAACTTACAAAATGATTTTAGAAAACGAAGAAAAGTTAAAAGATTGGATAACTTATAAAAAGTATGATGAAGATTTAAGAAAAATGGGAGCCGAACCTATATGTGATGCCTATGTTAGAGGACTTGAACACGAAAAGGTTATGGATGTATATTTAAAATCTATCTACAAATACATAATAATAAACAATATTGAAAAAGAACCTACACTTAATAAGTTTACTGGGACAGTTTTTAACGAACAGATAGAACAATTTAAAAAACTTGATGAAGAATGTATAAATATTACTAAGTCAGAAATATATAACAGACTGAAAAATAATTTACCTGACGAAAAAGAAGGACCAGAAATAAGCAAGGAATTAAATGTTTTAAGAAGGGCTATAAGTAGTAATGGAAGAGGTATATCTATAAGAACTCTTTTTGAAGAAATTCCACAAATTTTAAAAAGACTTACACCGTGTATGCTTATGAGTCCAATTTCAGTTGCACAATACCTGTCTGAAAAAAGTGAACTTTTCGACTTGGTAGTTTTTGACGAGGCTTCACAGCTACCAACTTGTAAAGCTGTTGGAGTTCTAGCAAGAGGTAAAAATGCGGTTATAGTTGGAGATCCAAATCAGATGCCACCTACTAGTTTTTTTGCGGGGAACAGCATAGATGAAGACAATTTAGAAATAGAAGATTTAGATAGTATACTTGATGATTGTTTAGCACTGGGAGTTCCACAAACTTATTTGAAATGGCATTACAGAAGTAAGCATGAAAGTCTTATCTCATTTAGTAATACAGAATTTTACGAAAACGCAATGCTTACATTCCCGTCTAAAAATGACAGAGAAAAAAGAGTTTCAATGACTAAAGTTAACGGTATTTTTGAAAGAGGTAAGGGAAGAGTAAACAGAATAGAGGCGGAAGCTATAGTCGAAGAAATTAAAAAAATTTACAACGACGAAAAATTAAATAAAAAATCCGTCGGCGTTATAACTTTCAACATAACTCAACAAACATTGATAGAAGATTTACTTAATTTAGAATTCAAGAAAAATGAAAAATTTGATTTTTGGGCGAATTCTGGAGAAGAAACTCTTTTTGTAAAAAATCTTGAAAACGTTCAGGGAGATGAAAGAGATATTATTTTATTTTCAATTGCTTTTGCAAGAGATGAATATGGAAAAATGTCTATGAATTTTGGACCGATAAATAAGGATGGTGGATGGAAAAGATTGAATGTTGCCGTATCTCGTGCTAGATATGAAATGAAAGTTTTCTCTAGTATAGACGCTGAAGATATAGATATGAGAAGAACAAAATCAAGAGGAGTAGAAGCACTTCGTAACTTTTTAGAATTTGCTAGAAGTGGAAGATTACAACAATTTTATAAAAAAATTAATTCTGAAGATGAAAAAGGAATTACTAAAAGTATTTGTAAAATGTTGGAGCAAAACGGATATGAGTATCAGCTCAATGTTGGACATTCAGATTTTAAAGTTGATATAGGAATTATCAATACTTACAATCAATCTGAATATTTGCTTGGAATTATGTTTGACGGCGACAGTTACAAAAAATTAAAGAATACTAAGGACAGAGAAATTTCACAGTTAGGAGTTTTGAAAAATTTAGAATGGAACTTGTATAGAGTTTGGAGTATGGATTGGTGGGACAACAAGGAAAAGGTTTTGGAGGAAATTTTGCGTGTGTTAGATGAAAATAAAAAAATTGCTGAAGAAAAGAACTTAGAAAAAATAAAAGAAAACACAAAAAATATCTCTGAAAACTTTGAAATGGAAAAAGAACATGAAGAAATTTTAGAAAACAAAAAATACAGCATTGAAAATTATGTGTCAGCAAGTTTAGATTTTAGTCCCATGTCTTCAAGTCAATATACGAAAGCTGAAAACAGGGAATTGATAATTCAAAAAGTTAATGCTATACTCGAAAAAGAGGCTCCTATATCTGAAGATAGATTTCTAAAAAAATTACTGAGATCTTTTGGTATACTGAAAAATAGCAAGCAGGTTATAGAATTTACTGAAAAGATTTTGGAAAATTTAGATTTTAAAATTATAGAAGAGGGTGGAGTTAAATTTTATTGGAAGGACGAACAACAGCTAGAAACTTTTAAAATTTTCAGAATAGAAAATGAAAACGATGCGAGAACAATAGATGAAATTCCACGTCAAGAACTTAAAAATCTTGTTTGCCATATTATTCAACTTAAAAACACAGATGACAGAGAGGTAATATTGAGAGAGGCTCAAAACATTATGTCGTATAAAAAAATTACTCCTAAATTTTCTAAAAATATAGAAATGGGTATAGAATATGGTAAAGAAACTGGCGAAATAAAATAAAAAAAATGAGAGGTTAGATAAAACTAACCTCTCATTTTAAATTTGTATATATTTTTATCCGTTATTAAAAAATCTAATTTTGTATCAAAATTTTCAGTTGGGACCTTATCAACTATCTGCTCTTCAAAACAAATTGCACATCTTATAGCGGAATAGTTTTCGTCTAAAAATCTATCGTAGTACCCTCTTCCGTAACCAAGTCTATTACCTTCTAAATCGAAAGCAAGACCCGGTGTAATTATGAAATCTATGCTTCCTTCAAATTTTTCACCAACAGGCTCTAATATACCAAGATTGCTTTCTGTGAACTCTCCCTTATTAATAATTGGTATTATTGTTGTTTTATCAACCACTCTAGGAAGCAGTAAAGTTTTGTCTTTAGAAAAAATAAAATCGTTTATCTTAAGCGTGTTTACTTCCGTATTGAAAGACATAAAAGACATTACATTTTCTGCCTTCATAAAAAGTTCAAATTTTTTTAAATTTTCAAAAATTTTTTCACTTTTTTCCTCTCTAGTTTTTTCGTCAAGTGCCGCCCTAATTTCCTTCATTTTTTTTCTTAATTCTTTTTTTTCTAACATATTTACCTCTTATTATAAATTTTGTTTTATAGTTTTAATATCTCTCCAAAAATTAGGAGGAATTCTCGATTTTTTACTTTCATCCATTCTAGCTTCCATAACAGTTTTTACATCATATGTAACAAGAACTTTTATCCCTCCAGTCCAAAGAAGATAATTCCCTAAATTTTCTTCAAAATCTTCTCTGCCAAGCAAGGCCTTGTAAGCTTCTTTACCAAGCAATACTATTATTTTTGGATTGATTAGTGCAATTTGCATATCTAAAAATGATAGGAGTTTATTTCTTGCATCACCCATAAAAGTTTTAATTTTTACAGGTCTTTTAGAAAGCGTTGTTATATAATACATATTTGTAGAAATATCTTCTATATCTAGCAATCTGTTTAGAAAAAATCCGCTGCTTCCCACTTCGAATTTAGGCGTTTCATCAAAATATAAACTTGGATCATCTCCAATAAATAGTATATCGGCATTTTTGTTGCCACAGCCTATAAGTACTTCTCTTTTATCGTCAGGCAATAATTCTGCACCTACAAGGCTTATTTCAAATTTAAGAGTTTCCCAGAAGTCTTCCACGAAAATCACCTCACTATTTTATTTCAAAAATTTTGCTAGCAACATCCTGATTAGTAATTTCTATGCTAGGTCTTTTTGTAGCTCTTGCAAATTCTTCTATGAAAGCATTTTTAATGCAATGAATAGAGTTACTGTCCTTACTTATGTGGGCTAGAAAAACTTTTTTTAATTTATCTGAAGACATTTCTTTTATAAATTTTGCTGCTTCGTTATTAGATAAATGTCCATTTCTACTTTTTATTCTGTCTTTTAATCCCCATGGGTAGTCTGAATTCATAAGCATATTGAAATCGTAATTACTTTCTATTATCATTGCATCCACATCTTTAAAATGTTCACGAACGACGTTATTTATAAAACCTATATCGGTAGAAATAGAAATTTTTTTTGCATTTTCATCTTCGAGTTTAAATCCGACAGTTCTAACTGCATCGTGCATAACATCAAAAGGAGTAATTTTAATTTTATTATCTATTATAAAATGATGCTTATCGATAAATGAAATTTTATCGTTCGTAATTTTTCCAAGTTTTTGTTCACAAATTAGAAAACTTTCTCTAGTAATGTAGATGGGAATTTCATATTTTCTAGAAATTATACCGGCACCGGCTATGTGATCTGCGTGTTCGTGAGTCAAAAGTAGGGCGGAAATATTTTCTATATTTTCTCCTATGCTTTCCAGTTTTTCTTCAATTTTTTTACAACTGAAACCGGCATCTATTAAAATTTTAGTTCCATTTACATCTATAAAAGTGGCGTTTCCTTTACTACCACTACCCAAAACAGAAATTTTCATTTTTTCACTTTCCAATCTTTTTTCTATTTATACTGTGAAACTGTGGTTTTAAATTTATAGTAGTTATAACGTTGTTATTTTTTGCGTTTAAAACATACATTACAGCTTCAACTACATCATCAACATTTAAAAAATTCAGTTCGTTATTTTTATCACATTCAAAATTTGAGTTTTCGTAAAAATTCGTGTCCGTCATATCCGGATTAATATTTGTAACTTTTATGCCGTACTTTCTAACTTCGTCAAAAAGCCCTTCAGAAAAATGTGCTAGACCGGCTTTTGTAGCAGAATAGGCTAAACCGTACGGACTAGATTTCGTTGAAGTTATGGAAGAAATATTTATGATATTTCCACCACTTTTTTTCATATTTCTTAAAAAATATTGACAGATAATAAGCGGAGCTTGTAGATTTACGGCTATCATATTTTTGATTTTAGAAATGTTTATTTCTTCGTGTGGGCCAAAGTATCCAACTCCGGCCACATTTATTATAACATCAAAATTTATTTTTTTTAAACTTTGTAAAGTTTTTTCGAGAGATGAAAGGTTGGATAAATCACAGTTTATTTTTATTAAATTTTCGTGTTGAATATCTACAGTTATTGCTCGTCTTGAAATTCCATAAACTTTAAAATCATTTTTTAGTAAAGTTTTTGCTATACCATATCCTATTCCAGAGCTAAATCCGGTTAAAAGAACGTTTTTCATATTAACTCCTATATAAAAATTTTTTCAGGGGGCAAGTATTTTAAAACTTTTTGTCTAACAGTTTCTATCATTTCTTTTCTTAAAAGTTCGTCGTAGGTGTAAACTCCGTCTTCATTTACGAAAGGATATGAAAGCAGGAGAGAGTTTTTATTCTGTTCGCGTATTCTTTTAATATAACTTTTTGAAATACGAAAAACTCCTATACTTACATCTTTGATATTTTCTATTTTTATATTTGATGTAAAAATTTTATCTATTAGAGCTTCATATATTTTTTTAAAGTTTTTTGTGTATATAAGAGGATCGAAACAGATACGAATCGTCATACCTACGTTTGAAAGTTCTTCCAGAGAATTTATTCTGGAATTTAAATTAGCGGTACCCCTTTCAGATAAATCTATTATCTCCTGTGGAGAGATTGTATAGGCGATTATGAATCTGTCTACGGGTTGAAATTTTTTAAAAATTTTGTAATTTGATGATTTTGTTCGTAATTCTACAGTTAAATTTTCGTTTTCTTTAACAAGATTGTACCATTTTTCAATTAAGTTTAACAAATTATCCAATGCTAGTAAATCGGTATTATAAGATATGCAAATATAAATTTTTTCTTTAGAAGACATTTTTTTAACTTCATGAAAAAGATTTTCTACATTTACAAAAACAACTATATTTGCAGAATTGTAAACTCCTTGTAAAAAACAGTATTCACAGTCAAAAATGCAGTTTATAACATTGGTAGTGTAATAAAAATTATCGTAACCAAAATTTTCACAAACGTCAGCACCGGCATATAAAAAATTATCTTTTTTAACTGCCAATATAAGTTTTCTACTATTTTTTTGTGCTGCAAAACTTTGATTGCTAGAAGAAAAAAAGTCCATATAGTCATCTATAATTATGGTGTTACTATTTTTTAATTTTGATAATATTTCATGAGTATATTTGAAATTAAGTGCATTTTTTTCTATGTATATGTGCGAAAAATTATTCTGCCATAAACTTTTCTCTGATTTCATCAAAATATTTTTTAACCTCTCTCTTATTATTAATTTCCATATATAAATATTTTTCTAAAATGTTTTTAATATCGTATTTTTTATTTAATTTTACATATTCCATTAGTTGTAAAAAATTTATACGCATAGTTTTAGTAAATTTCAAATTATCACAAACTTTTTGTAGAAAAAGATTTTCGTCTTCATTAAATACATTTTGTTTATTGATTTTTTTTGATAAGTTTATAAAATCATCTATTATATTCGATAAATTTTCAAAGTTAATCTTCTTATTTATATAGGCATTAATATCGTTTGTTGAAATTCTTATTATGAATATCCTATCTCTTTTTAAAAAGTTATTTGCTGAACAGTAAAATCCCAATGAGTAATTGTCAAAAAAATCAAAATTATTCTTAAAGTTTTTTATATTTCTTTCGAAATTTAAATTGCAGTCGTCTATTTTCAAATTAAATAGCATATCGGTGTAGTAACTCCTGTTAAAAGTTACATCGAATACAGAGTTTGCAATAAAAATTTTTTTGTCGTTTTTCTCTGAGTAGCACATACCTACATTAACAACAATATCGTCGTCATTTAAATGAAATCTTTCTATGATATAGGTTGTAGCCATAGCTTGGTAGATATCGTTTTGTTCAGTTATAATCAATACTATGTCATCTTTTTTGAAAATTTCAAAATTTTTAATTTCGTTATCTCTTTTCAAATTTAATTCGTTTATTAACTCTCTTACAAAATTATAAGATGAAGTAACTAGATAAAGCATAAAAATCCCCTAGAATATAATATATAAAATTTTATCATATTATTTTATTATTAGATATAATAATTTAAAAAAAAATAAATATATGTTATAATTTTATTTGATAAATTTACATTAAGGAGATAATTATGTTTGATAAATTAGATGAAGTTGTAAAAAAATATAACGAGCTTAACGATATGTTAGTTAATCCAGAAACATTAGCCGATTCTAAAAAAATGATAGAGTGCAATAAGGCCATAAACGAAATATTACCCATAGTAGAAAAATACAAGGAATATAAACAATATAAGGATGACATTGAATTTATAAAGGAAAGTTTTAAGGTAGAAAAAGATGCAGACATGAAAGAAATGCTTAACGAGGAACTGAAAGAGGCCGAAGAAAAAATTCCTGAAATTGAAAAGGAGTTAAAAATTTTATTGCTACCTAAAGATAAAAACGATGACAAAAACGTTATCATAGAAATAAGAGGTGGAGCTGGAGGAGATGAGGCAAACCTTTTTGCTGCCGATTTATTCAGAATGTATACCAGATATGCAGAAAGAAGAAAATGGAAGGTAGAAGTTATAGAAAAGCAAGAAAGTGGTGGACTTGGTGGTATCAAGGAAGTTGCCTTTATAGTTGCAGGATTTGGAGCATATTCAAGATTGAAATTTGAATCAGGTGTTCACAGGGTGCAAAGAGTTCCAGAAACGGAAGCCTCTGGAAGAATACATACATCCACAGCAACTGTTGCAGTTTTGCCTGAAATAGAAGACGTTCAAGAAGTACAAATAGATCCAAAAGATATTAAAATAGATACATATAGATCTGGTGGAGCTGGAGGGCAACACGTTAACATGACGGATTCGGCAGTAAGAATAACTCACATTCCTACGGGAGTTATAGTGCAATGTCAAGATGAAAGATCTCAGCTTAAAAATAGAGAAAAAGCAATGAAACATTTAGCATCTAAACTTTTTGAAATGGAATGTGAAAAACAAAGAAGTGAAGTCGAAAGTGAAAGAAGATTACAAGTTGGTACTGGAGACAGATCAGAAAAAATAAGAACGTATAATTTTCCTCAGGGAAGAATTACAGACCACAGAATAAAATTAACCGTGCATCAATTGGAATCGTTTTTAGACGGGGATATTGACGAAATGATAGATGCACTTATAACCTTTCATCAAGCAGAGCTTTTATCTTCGTCAGAAAAATAATGAATATCATAGAAATAGTAAAGTTTACGGAGGAGTATTTAAAAAAATACTCTTTTTCAAAACCCCGTTTGGAAGCAGAAAAGTTGATAGCTGGAGTTATGAATGTAGACAGGATAAATCTCTATATATATCATGATAGGGAGTTGACTGAAGAAGAAAAAAACGACGTAAAAAAATATTTAAAAATTATGTCGACTGAACATAAAACTTTTGACGAATTAAATATGGAAAATAAAAATTTTAATGAAGAGAATTTGGATCTTTTAAAAAAATCAATTCTATTTTTAGAAAAATATCAAGTTCCTAACTCAGAAACTGATGCAGAATATATATTTTCAGATGTACTTAATTGCAAGAGAAGTATGCTCAAATTTAATTTTTGCAGAAAAATTTCTGAAGAAGAGAAAGCAAAAATTAAAAATATGATAGTCGAAAGGGCAAAGTTTAGAAAACCGTTACAGTACATTTTGAAAAAATGGGAATTTTTTGGTTATGAATTCATCACGGACGAAAGAGCCCTAATTCCTAGACAGGATACCGAAATTTTAGTTGAGGCTTGTATAAATTTGTTGGAAAGTTTTGAAAAACCTCGAATACTTGATGTGGGAGTTGGTAGCGGAGCAATAGCCATATCACTTGCAAAAAAAATTAAAAATTCTGAAGTGATTGGTGTGGATATAAGTGGCGATGCACTTAAACTTGCAGAAGAAAATAAAAAAATTAATGAGGTAGATAATTTAAAACTTGTAAAGAGCAATCTTTTTGATGTTTTTGAAAAAGCAGATAAAGATGTTGGTAAATTTGATTTAATAGTTTCTAATCCGCCTTACATTTCTAAAAACGAATATGAAAATTTGATGCCGGAAGTAATTAAATATGAACCGAAAAATGCTTTAACAGACGATGGAGACGGCCTTGAATTTTACAGAAGCATTTCTAAAAATGCTAAAAAATATTTAAAGGATAACGGATACATTGCTTACGAAATAGGATACAATCAAAGAGCGTCAGTTACTTCAATTTTAGAAAAAGAAAATTATGAAATTGTTTTGGTGTTAAAAGATTATTCTGGAAACGATAGAGTTGTAATAGCAAGAAAGGGAGAAAAAGATGTCGACTCATTTGAGTGATTATGATTATTTTTTACCTAGCGAACTGATAGGACAACAACCAAGAAATCCTAGAGATAGTTCAAAACTATTAATAGTTGATAGGGAAATGAATACCGTAGAACACAAACATTTCTATGATATTATAGAATATTTAAACGCTGGCGATGTTCTTGTCAGAAATTCAACTAAAGTAATTCCGGCAAGACTTTTCGGGAAAAAAGATACGGGCGGAATTTTAGAGGTATTACTTATTAAAAGACTTGAAATAGATAAGTGGGAATGTCTTCTGAAACCTGCTAAAAAACTAAAATTGGGGCAAAAAATTTTTATAGGAGATTCAAACGAACTTGTTGCAGAATTAATAGAAGTAAAAGAAGACGGAAATAGAATTTTAAAATTTTACTATTCTGGAAGTTTTGAAGAAAATTTAGATAAATTAGGAAATATGCCGCTGCCTCCTTACATAGTAGAAAAATTAAAAGATAAAAATAGATATCAAACAGTTTATGCTATTAGAGGCGAATCAGTTGCCGCACCAACAGCGGGACTACATTTCACTAATGAATTATTAAAAAAAATAGAAGATAAGGGGATAGAAATAGTAGACATTTTTTTGGAAGTTGGTCTTGGAACTTTTAGACCCGTACAGACGGAAAATGTTTTAGAACATAATATGCACGAAGAAGTTTTTGAAATTCCAAAAGAGAGTGCAGAAAAAATAAATAGGGCGATTAGAGAAAAAAGAAAAATAATTTCTGTTGGTACGACAACAACAAGAGCCTTAGAATCTTCCGTCGATGAAAAAGGAGAAGTCATAGCTCAAACAAAATCTACTAATATTTTTATCTATCCAGGCTATAAATTTAAAGTTGTGGATTCATTAATAACTAATTTTCACTTACCAAAATCAACTTTGCTGATGTTAGTTTCAGCTTTTTATAACAGAGAAAAAATGTTAGAAATATATGAAGAAGCAGTAAAAATGGAATATCATTTTTTCAGTTTCGGAGATGCAATGTTTATAAAATAAAATAGGTGTTAATATGAGAATAATAGCGGGAGAATCTAAAAACAGAATTATTAAAACGAGAAAGGGACTTGACACAAGACCTACATTAGAAAATGTTAAGGAAGCACTTTTTTCAATTATTATGCCCTACATAGAAGATAGTGTTTTTTTAGATCTTTTTAGTGGTAGCGGTAATATAGCACTTGAGGCACTAAGCAGAGGAGCTAAAAGAGCCGTTATGATAGAAAAAGATACAGAAGCATTAAGATACATCATAGAAAATATTAATAATCTTGGTTATGCAGAAAGATCCAGAGCATATAAAAATGATGTGATTCGAGCGATAGAAATACTTGGCAGAAAAAATGAAAAATTTGATATAATATTTATGGATCCACCTTACAAAGACAATACCTGTGTAAAAGTTCTAAAAGAAATAGGCAAAAATAAAATTTTAAACGATGGCGGACTAGTAATTTGTGAACATTATTTTGCTGAAAAAATGCCTGAAAGTATACACGGATTCAAAAAAGTTGACGAAAGAGAGTACAGAAAAAAAGTTCTGACTTTTTATGTCGTAGAAATTTAATGGAGGGAAAAATGAAGTTTGAAGATTATATACAAAAACTGGAACACATTATAGAGGAGCTTGAAAGCGGAGATGTGAGCCTAGATGATTCTATAGAAAAATATAAGGAGGCGTTGTCTCTTATAGCTAAGGCTTCAGAAGTGTTAAACGAAGCGGAAGGGAAAATAAAAAGAGTTACAGAAAAAAATGGAAAAATAAAAATAGAAACATTGGAGGACTAATTTGTTAAAAGAATACCTCGAAAAAAAAGTAAGATATGTAGATGAAGAAATAAAAAAAGAATTGAACCTGATAAAATTTCCAAAAACTATTTCAGAGGGGATGGCATATTCCGTTTTGAACGGTGGCAAAAGATTGAGACCCATACTTTTGCTTGCAAGTTTGGAAGCTATGGGAATAAATTTTGAGCTTGGGATAAAATCTGCAATCGCAATAGAACTTATCCATTCTTATTCACTTGTTCACGATGATTTACCTGCACTTGATAACGATACATACAGACGCGGAAAATTAACTACACACAAAAAATTTGGAGAGGCGGAGGCCATACTTATAGGTGACGCTCTACTTACTCACGCTTTTTACATTCTATCAGAAAAAAATAAAAAAATCTTAAAAGATAGACAGATAGTCGACATCGTATCGGAAGTGGCTTTTAATTCTGGAGTTAACGGAATGGTAAGCGGACAGATGATAGACATAGAAAGCGAAAATGTGGAAATAGATGTGGCAACACTTGAATATATTCATAAAAACAAAACGGGAAAACTCATAAATTTACCCGTTAAAATAGCTTGCATAATAGCCGAAATTGACAGAAAAACTGAACAACATTTTCTGGAATATGCAAACTTAATAGGGCTTGCATTTCAAATAAAGGATGATATCTTGGATGTAGAAAGTAGTTTTGAAGAACTGGGAAAAACTGTTGGAAAAGATATATCTGAAAATAAGTCTACATATGTCAGTAAATTTGGAGTAGAAAAAAGCAAAGAGATTTTAAAGGAAAGCGTACAAAATGCGATAAATATACTTGAAAATGAATTGAAAAATTTTGATACGAGAATTCTAAAGGAATTAGCTCTATACATAGTTGACAGAAAAAAATAAATGGAGAAATCTTCTCCATTTTTTATTTATTTATAGAAAAAATATTTTTTTTATTGTATTATTTATTTATAAAATAAAAAGAGGTGTTTCTTTTGAAAGAAAAATCAAAAAAAATAGTAATAGGCGTGATAGGAACTGATTGCCACGCTGAAGGAAATAAATTAATAGAATCGATGCTAAAAAAAGGAAATTTTACGGTTATTAATCTTGGTGTTTTAACACCACAAATAGATTTTGTTCACGCTGCACTTGAGAGTGACGCCGACGCAATAATAATTTCTTCCATACATGGAAAAGCGGAGATTGATTACATTGGTACGAGAGAAAAATGCGATCAATACGGAATGAAAAATATTTTACTCTACGCCGGCGGGAATTTGACGTCCAAAATAGAAGAGTGGGACGAAACAAAAATTCGATTTGAAAAAATGGGCTTTAATAGAGTTTATAAACCGGGTACTCCTTTTGAAGTTACGCTAAAAGATTTAAAAGAAGATTTAAAATTAATTTAATCTTGTCAGGGGGAATTATTTTGAAAACTTATTTAAC
>JAEWEF010000092.1 GCA_023389595.1 Fusobacteriota bacterium | reverse complement strand
TAAACTATATTTGTGTGTCCACCAGAAACTACAAGAGAAATACACGGCAACTCAACATCATGTTCTAAAAAATTTGCATATATATGTCCTTTTATATGATGTACCGGTATAAGTGGGATTTTATTTGCATAAGAAAGTGCTTTCGCAAAAGATACTCCAACCAAGAGTGCTCCTATAAGTCCAGGTGCATATGTAACTGCTATATAATCTACATCATCAAGAGTTATATTTGCCTGATTTAAACTTTCGTCAAGAACTGTAGCTATATTTTTTATATGTTGTCTTGATGCAATTTCAGGAACAACCCCGCCGTATTCTTTGTGTATTTGTATTTGTGATGATATATTATTTGACAGTATTTCTTTACCATCTTTTATTAAAGCGATAGAAGTTTCATCACAAGAACTTTCTATACCTAATATTATCATACTATTCCTCCAAATCTTGTAACGCTTTCCTAATTTTATCAAAAGAAAATCCTTTCCTCATCAACGAAGAAATCTTTTTATCCTTTTCCTTGTTTCCCATTCTGATTAAAAGGTTTTTTATTTTTTCAATCTCTACTTCTTCATTATCCTCTAGCAAATATTTTATACTTTCGTTATCAAGTCCCATAGAATAAAAAATTTGTCTTAATTTTTTTTCTCCGTAATTGGAATGAGCTTGCATATAACTTTTTGCATATTCGTAATCATTTAAAAAACCTTTTTCTTGAAATTTTTTTGCAGTTGTTTCTGCAAATTTTTTATCTCCAAGTTTTGCATAAAGTTTATTTACAAAATCTTTGAAAAAATAATCTCTTTTAGTAAGCATATTAGTAGCTGTCAGATTATATCTCATAGTCAACAATTTTTCAAATTCTTGATGGGTAATTTCTTTTCTTTTGTGTAGTTCAAAAGTATGTATCATTTCTTTGGTGAGATAAATTACTTTGCCGTTTTCTAAAACTAATTTGTTCTTTACTATATTTAATTCTATTAAATTATTCATCATCTTCAATATTTTCTTCAGATTCTAACTCTTCTAGTTTATCTAATATTTCACTATTTGTATTTTTAAGTACTTCTTCCACATCTGCAACAAGTTGATCAAAAACTTCTCTATCTTCTTCAAATTTAGATCTTAAATTTTCTTTTCCTTGAACTCTAATATCTCTATAGTTAAACCATGATCCAGCTTTTTTAATAATTTTTGATGCTTCTGCTATATCCATATATTCTCCAACTTTAGATATACCTTTACCAAACATAATTTGGAAACGTGCTTCTTTAAAAGGAGGAGCTATTTTATTTTTTGTAATCTTAACTATAGTATCACATCCGATTGAATTATCTCCCTGTTTAACTTGCAGTCCTCTTTTGACTTCCATTCTTACTGACGCAAAAAACTTAAGTGCTCTTCCTCCAGTAGTTGTAGTAGTAACTCCACCAAAAGTAGGCATTCCTCCAATTTTTTCCCTTATTTGATTTATGAAAATAAATGCAGTGTTAGATCTAGAAACTGCTGAAGTCAATTTTCTTAAAGCTTTAGACATAAGTCTTGCGTGAAGACCCATTTGTTGATCTCCCATCACTCCATCTATTTCGTTTTTAGGAACAAGTGCAGCAACTGAATCTACTACGATTACATCTATAGCTTCAGATCTTACAAGAGTGTCTGCAATCTCTAATGCTTGTTCTCCAAAATCTGGTTGAGAAATAAGTAATTCGTCTATATCTACACCAAGAGCTTTTGCATATTTTGGATCAAGTGCGTGCTCCGCATCTATATATGCTACAACACCACCTTGTTTTTGAGCTTCAGCTATTATATGAAGAGCTATAGTGGTTTTTCCTGAACTTTCTGCCCCGTATATTTCTATTATTCTTCCTTTCGGAATTCCTCCTCCAAGTGCCATATCAAGAGTCATACTACCCGTAGGAATTTTTTCTATTTCTATGTTTAAATTTTCTCCCATTTTCATAATGGAACCTTCGCCAAAAACTTTTTTAATTCCAGAAATTGCTTCATTTAAAGCTTTTTCTTTCCCTTTTTCATCTCCTTTTGAAGCAGCAGTAACTATTTTTTTAGTTTTAGCCATATATCCTCCTTATAAAATTTTTTCTAAAACTTCGATTAAATCTTCAGAAATATCATCATTTCTATTTTTGTCATTTATCTCTATATAACTTACGTTAGATGTTCCTATCAATCCATATCTTTTTACATTGTATATATCATAAATTGCTACAATGTTTTTACATACAACATTAGCAAGTGCTGTTATTCCACTGCAACCTCCTATGAACAAAGGTGATTTACTTATTATAGCAGCAAGATTTAATATACTTCCTCCATTTGCAAAAAGATATATTCTTTTTCTTAAATCTTCAGGTATTTTTTCTATAAAATCAATTGCTTTATTTTCTTCCTCTATGTAACAACAAAAAATAACCTTAATAGAATTATATTTTCTCATAAAATTTTCCAGCATGAGAGCATATGAATCTATATTTAAATTTCTTTTCTCCTCTTCTATAAATGGTGCAAAAGTTACTATCTCCAGTTCATTTAAATTGTTTTCATCCAAAAACATTTGTGCTACATTTATATTTTGTTCATTAAAATTTATAGTATTTTTAAATTCATAAGAAACTCTAAATTTATTTGAATTAATTCTTTTTGTTAAATCTAGATTGTATTCCATTTCTTGTTTGTTGGCACTGTCTCTATTTTGAAAAACTCCCTTGTTATATGTAAATATATCTGAAAATTTTTCACGTATACCTATTCTCTTTTTTGCTCCACTAGACTTAGCCATTTTTTTTACTGTTTCATTATCAACAAAAGATATGAACGTAGCTGCGTTAAAGTACTGTATTTTTTCTATTAAATCATTTTTAGTGTATATGTCTGTTTTTATTATTCTATCTATAAATCCAAGATTTTGAACAATATCGTAATACTTTTCTTTCATAAGCACTACTAGCTCATCTTCAAAATTCATTTTTTTTATCATATATAGAGAAGGCAAAGCGTTAATAAGAGTTATTAATTCGTCCAAACCATATATGAGAACTCTGTTTTTATTCACGATATTCCCCCATTTTAACTTTACAATTAATAATATATTATATCACTTTATTATTTTTTTTTCACTTATTTTTAATTGAAAAAATTTATTTTTTTAAAATTTAAATTTAAAATTTATTATAGAATTTCTTCTCAAATTTTAGATTATAAAGTTATCATTTTTTATTGTCTTATATTTAATAATATGTTATTATCAATAATAAGCGTCAAAAATTGAGTGAAAGAAATGGGGGTAATATTATGGATTTTGTTAAATATGAACAAAACGGTTTTGTTGGTGTAGTTACTATCAATAGAGAGAACGCACTTAATGCCTTAAACTCAAAAGTTTTAGACGAGTTAGAAAAAGTTTTTGATAGCATAGACATCGACCAAACAAGAGTAGTTTTGCTGACTGGTGCAGGAGAAAAATCTTTTGTTGCTGGAGCGGATATCGCAGAAATGTCTGACAAAACACAAAAAGAAGCTTTTGAATTTGGTGTTAAAGGAAATAATGTTTTTAGAAAAATAGAAGTTTTCCCTTCACCTGTTATAGCTGTTATAAATGGTTTTGCACTTGGAGGTGGCTGTGAGCTTGCATGCAGTTGCGATATAAGACTTTGTTCTAAAAACGCTTTATTCGGTCAACCAGAAGTAGGTCTTGGAATAACTCCTGGTTTTGGAGGAACACAAAGACTTTCTCGTTTAGTTGGTCTTGGAAAAGCAAAAAAAATGATATATGTTGGTAATACTGTAAAAGCTGAAGAGGCTTTGCAAATGGGACTAGTCGATACAGTTTATGAAGATGTTGCAACACTTAGAGATGAAGCTCTTAAGTTAGCTCAAAAAATTTCTATGAATGCACCTATCGCTGTAAGAAATTCTAAAAAAGCAATAAACGACGGATATAATTTAGAAATGGATAAGGCCATAGCAGTTGAAGAAGAACTTTTCTCAAAATGTTTTGAAACTGAAGATCAAAAAGAAGGTATGTCTGCCTTTTTAGAAAAAAGAAAAGAAAAAAAATTTATAAATAAATAAAAAATGATTTAGGAGGATTTTTATGAAAATAGGAGTTATAGGTGCCGGAACTATGGGATCTGGAATTGCTCAAGCTTTTGCACAAGTTGAAGGTTACGAAGTTTGTCTTTGTGATATAAACGAAGAATTTGCCACAAATGGAAAAAATAAAATTAAAAAAGGATTCGAAAAAAGAATTGCTAAAGGCAAAATGGAACAAGCTGAGGCTGATAAGATATTAAGCAAGATTACTACTGGTACAAAAGAAATTTGTGCTGACTGCGATCTTGTAATAGAAGCTGCCATAGAAAATATGGAAATTAAAAAACAAACGTTTAAAGAATTAGATGAAATTTGCAAACCTGAAACTATGTTCGCTACAAATACATCTTCTCTTTCTATTACAGAAA
>JAEWEF010000055.1 GCA_023389595.1 Fusobacteriota bacterium | reverse complement strand
CTTTTTTACCCTTAGAAATCATATACCACGTAAACTCTTCTAATTTATATCCGCCTTTAACATCTAGGTTAATGTTGTGCTTGTCGTTATTATATAATTCAAAATCTTTTTGCACATAAATTCCAGCATTACCCGTAATTACTCCAGCTTTTTTTACTATGTCGGTTACCACAAAATTTTCAAGATCTAAAACTATATCGCTTTCGTAAGGTCCAACAAATTTAGCCGCTCCCGATAAAGAAACTTCGTGTACAGTTAGTAGTTTAGTTGGTATAGTATCCCAAGTGTAACTATATGCAGGTGTTACAGAAATTTCCTTTACTCTTGCATAATCTTTATCAAAGAAATAATCCTTAACGTTAAATTTAGGAGCAATCTTAATCGTTTTCCATCTACCCTTGCTCGGCTTAATTGAAAATTCAGTATCAACAGACACAAAATCGCTGTGAGCATAGTTGTATCCAAGTTTCAGACTTTCGTACTTAACTTCAGAGCCACCTACCCACTTGTCTTTTGGCATCTTCTCTAGCTTACTTTTTGCCTCGTTATATTTTTTCTCAGCTTTCGGTCTTCCTTCCTCTTTCAATTTTTTTAATTCCGCTTCATTTTTTGTTTTATCTGGATCGTTATTTTTTATTTTTTCTTCAAGTTCCCTTATTTTATTATCCACATCGTCCAATTTTGCCTTAGCACCTTCTACCGCCATTTCTTCAAATATTGTGCTCGTTTTTTCTTTGTGTGGAATTAATTCCAAAGATGTTTCAGTTTCGGCTCTAACTTTGTGTTTAGGTGAAACCTCAACTTCGGCTTTAGTAACTAATGTTACGTTTCTTTCTATAAAAGCAAAACCCTTTTTTTCTTCTCCGTCAAATTTAACCTTATAAAAAGGAACTTTATAAGAAACTTCGAATGTTCCGTTTGCTCCAGATTTAGCAACTTCTACAACTCTATCTCTGTAAACTATTTTCTCTACAGGAACTTCCTTTATAACTTCTTTAACTTGTACTTCTTCCGCAGTCGCCACTGTAGATACTGCAAGTAGAGAGGCTACTAATAAAACTATTTTTTTCATTATATCTCTCCTTTTTTTTAAATTTTTTACATTTTCAATAAAACTTGTCTGATTTTATCATAATTTTAATTTTTATGAAAGTTTTTACATCAAATTTTTTAATTTGTAAAAATCTAAATATAATTAAAAGTTTTTCTATAAAAAAAGTGGGAGTAAAATCCCACTTTAATTTTTATTAAATTTAAATTTAAATTTTTTATTTTATTTAGATTAGAATGTTACTTTTAATCCAGCTTTTACAGAAGAATCGAATCCCCAAGCTCTACTTGGTTCTTCAACTCTGTAATTCTTTTTACCAGCAACTTCAGTTCCTAAAGTTGTGTATAATTTAGAGTAATCGTTGATTTTGTAAGTGTAAGTTAAAGCTGGTTGTAAGTATAATTTGTCTTCGTTTAATCTAGTTCCGTTTGAACCTTTTGCACTTTCTGACCATGCGAAATCAGATAATTTGTATCCACCTTTAAGAGCTAAGTCTATGTTGTGGTTTCCATTTGCATATAATCCGAAGTCTTTTTTAGCGTAGATTCCAACATTACCAGTAACTTCTGTAGCTTTTACAGAGTTTTTATCTAAGTTAACAGAGTAGAATTTAGCAGATACGAAATCTTCAAGATCTAAACCAACTTCAGTTTCGTAAGGTCCAACAAATTTAGCTGCAGCTGATAGAGATACTTCATGTACAGATGCAACAGAAGGAATTGTTAACCATGAATATTTGTATGCAGGAGTTAAAGAAATTTCTTTTGCTTTTACATAGTCGTTTTCGAAGAAGTATTCTTTAACGTCGAATGTAGGAGCAACTTTTAATGATTTTTTAGCTCCTTCTAATGCGAACTCAGTATCGATAGATACGAAATCGCTGTGAGCGTAGTTGTATCCAAGTTTCATTTCTTTAGGTACAACTAAAGCTGCAGGTACAACTTCACCTTCTGCTTTGCTTGGTATTAAAGCTAATTTAGTTTTAGCTTCTGCTCTAACTTTGTGTTTAGGAGCAACTTCAACTTCAGCTTTAGTGAATAATTCACCTGTTCTGTCTATGCTTGTGAATGAAGGCATTCCGTCTTTAGTTGCTTTTAATCCATTTTCAAATCCAAATCCGTAGAAAGGAACTTTGTAAGAAACTTCGAATGTTCCGTTTGCTCCAGCTTTAGCAACTTCAACAACTCTGTCTCTGTAAACTATTTTTTCAACAGGAACTTCTTTTATAACTTCTTTAACTTGAACTTCTGGTGCCACTTTTGGTTGAGGCACAACTTCTTTAGCAGATGCTACTGCAGAAACTGCAAGTAGAGATCCAACTAATAAAACTAATTTTTTCATAATAATCTCTCCTTTTATTTTATTTTAATTATAAAATATGATGTTTTTCACATCTTGGCAACATTCTAATATATTTTTTTTAATTTTGCAAGTTTTTTTTAAACTTTTTGTAAAAAAAAGTTGTCCCTATAATTTTTTCTCATTCAATTTTTTTATTCATTTTAAAATTAAAAGCAAAAAAATAAACCCTAAATTAAGGGTTTACTTTTCGACATTTTTTTTATGTTTTTTCTAATTTTAATGACATTTTCTTCGCCACGCACCATTTTTTTCTCCAATTTTTCCATATTTTTATTTATATACTGTATACTATCCAGTATATTTTTAAGACCGTTTTTGATTTCTCTTTCTATCTTATGTTCCATATAGATATTATATGCACAAAACGAAGTGAAAAGCCACATTACGATTTCTATCTTCATTTCACACCTCGACTATCTTTTTTAAAAAATATTTTCCCAAAAAGTCTAACTGCAAAGTACATAATATTTCTCTTAATAACATTTACACCATCCTCCTTCATCGCCTCAAGAAAAATCTTGTCCGCCTCTTTTCTATTATAAATTTCGTTTTGATCGCTGTATAAAAAGTCGTGAACGACTGCCGCCCTACTATGTTTTTCTAACGGCGAGATAAAAGACCACAAAAATTTTGGTATGCTTGCCAGGTCCGTTTTAAAATTTCTAGGTATTTCTACATTTTTGTAGCTATAGTTATTTTCAACCTTAAATTTATTGTCGTCCACCATTACCAGTTTTAATTCTTCATTTTTTTCTATCTGAAAATGGCAGGCATCTACCTGTTTCCAATTTCCACCCCAAGTTATGGAAAAATTCTTTCCCTCTTCTCTGCACATTTCTTCCGCAAAAAATTTTACTATTTTGGCAATAACTGCATAATATTCGTATTCCCAGTTAGCTTTGCCATCTATCAAAACGCATATATCTACCGCCTTTCCACTCAGATGATAACTATTCATCGTCCAACTTTTTTTCTGTTTTACTAGCTCTCTCTGTCTTTCTATCGTTCTTACTCCCTCCGTTATTGCAAAATCATAGGGACTATATTTTATAACTTCCATAAATATTTTTTTTAAATCGGCATCCACATTTTCAAGATTTTTCATACTTCTTTTAGAAAATTTAAACATACTACCTCCTTTAAGTGAAAAAGCTCCTTTCGGAGCTCTTCCTATCCCTCGTTATGAGTTATGTAATATTTAACAGCCTCAACCAGTACCTTTTTCGTTTCAATATTTTCCAGACTGTTTCTTCCTCTCGTTATCTGTTTGTTAATAGTGTTTTTCCACTCCTCCAGTGAAGTATAATGAGAATCCGGCTCAAGAGATACAAGTGTAGATATATGAACAAGTGTTGCTTCGTCATTTTCCAGTTCCTTTTCTAAAGCTCCCTGTCTTCTTATATTCTTCTCCCATTTTTCCACAACAGAATTTAACAACTCGATTTTTTTACTTTTACTCATTTCATACCTCCATTATTTTTTTTAGATGATCATCTTGGCTCTATTCTACACAAAAAAAAGTCCGTTTTCACGGACTGTATAGACTGTATAGACTCTATGGAATTTTTTTATTTTTTATTTTCCTTACCTATTATATATTAAATAAAAATTATATATTAAATTAAAAAAACGGCATAAAATTACGCCGTTTTTATTTTAATCTTTAACTTTTTTTATAACGTCTATTATCGAACCATCTCTGTACTCAACAACCGCAACAATTTCATCAGTAAATTCTACCGGATCAGGCTTCCCAGTCAACCTTTCTGCAAAATCTTTCATCTCCTGTATAGTTTTCAGTTCAATTCCTGCTTTTTTAAATCTTTCTATCAAGTCGGTTCTCTTCGGATTTACAACTATACCATAGTCTGTACATATAACGTCAACCGCCTCTCCCGGCGTACAAATTGTAGTAACTTTATCAACAATTATCGGAATTCTTCCTCTTAAAAGTGGAGCTAAAATAACGCTCATTTTTGCTCCCACAGCCGTATCCTGATGGCCCCCTATAGCCTGATTTATTGTTCCGTCAGATTTCGTCATAACGTTTACGTTAAAATCGGTATCAATTTCTAACGCTCCAAGCATAACAAAATCTAAATTGTTAACTGCCGGACCAGAAGTGTTTGGATTTGCATAAAAAGAAGCACTTATTTCATAGTGTTTCGGATTTTTTCTGATAGATTCTACGGCATTTAAATCGAAACATTGAGTGTCGTAGAGTGCATCCATAAGTCCCTCTTCGTGTAGCTCTACCAACTGAGACGTAATTCCACCAAGACCAAGAGAAGCTTTTATATTATTTTTAATCATTTCTTCTCTTAAAAGTTTAGTAACCGCAAGACTCGCTCCTGCCGCTCCAGTTTGATATACGAATCCGTTTTTAAAATATCCAGAATTTACTATTGCTTTTACGGCATTTCTTGCTATAAGTAAATCTCTCGGATTATCTGAAAATCTTATCGCTCCAGAAACAATTTTTTTCGGGTCTCCAATTTCATCAACCACACATACGCAGTCAACCATAGTTTGATTAATACTTGCCGGTAAATTCGGGAAGTCGACTAAATTGTCTGTAACAGCTATAACGTAGTCTGCATACTGTGCATCAACTATTGCATATCCAAGAGATCCGCATGCACTTTTTCCATTAACACCATTAATATTTCCCATTTTGTCGCAAGACGGTGCAGCAATAAATGCCACGTCTATGTGCAATTCTCCGTCCTCTATAGCTCTCGCTCTTCCTCCGTGACTTCTAATTATTACCGGTTTTTTAAGTATTCCTTTACTAAGCTCGTCCCCAAGTGGTTCTCTAAGACCACTAGATTGTATGCCCGTAACGACACCATTTTTGATGTGGTCTATTACCGGAGCATGACAAGTTCCAAGTGAGCTAGGAGCAAGAGTTATATCCTTTATTCCCATTCTTGCTATTATATCAAGCACTCTATTTACTAGCGTGTCTCCATTTCTCATGTGATGATGAAAAGAAATTGTCATTCCGCTTTTTAATCCAGATTTTTTGATCGCATCTTCAAGAGTTGCAACTAATTTTTCTTCACCAGGCTTATTCATTCTAATTTTTGCTCCGGCCTTCTTCGTTGTCGGTTCTATCTTGTTAATTCCCTTAAAAGGAGTAAGTTCTCCAAGTCCGTCTATATATTCTGGAATTTCTCTTCCAACTGCATTAACATTATATTTCATTACTCCTCCTCCCTATAAACTCCACTAGCTTTCGCTAAATCTATAACTCTGTTAGCTCTTATAAACATAGGGCCATCAACCATTTTTCCGTCAACCGTTATTACTCCACTACCTTTTTTCTCTGCCTCTTTTGCTCCGTTTAAAATTCTTATCGCCTTTTCAATTTCTTTTTGAGTTGGTGTGTAAATGTTGTGTACAATTTCGATTTGTTTTGGATGAACACAAGATTTGCCGTCAAAACCTAAATCTTTAATAAATTGTACTTCTTCTCTAAATCCTTCCAAATTATTTATATCGGCGTATGCAGTATCGAAACAATATATGCCCGCATTTCTTGCAGCAAGCACTATTGCCTCTCTGGCATAGTATAATTCCCAACCATGTTTGCTTCTAGTTGTTTTTAAATTTGTAACATAGTCTTCGGCACCAAGTGCTATTCCCATCATTCTTGGACTAGCAAGTGCTATATCCTTAACATTTAATATTCCGGTAGCACTTTCTATGGCAGCCATAATTAAAGTTTCTCCCTCTCTACCAATTTCTTTTTCAACTTCAGTTATTATTTTATCTACTGCAATAATTTCATCAGGTGTATCTGTTTTAGGTAATCTTATTACGTCAACACCGCCCTTAACTGCAGCAACTATATCATCCTTACCAAAAGGTGTATCAAGTCCGTTTATTCTAACTACAGTTTCAGTATTTCCATAATTAATCGTTTTCAGTGCTTCGTAAACTAAAAATCTTGCAGCATCTTTTTGATTGATACTAGTAGCATCTTCTAAATCTATCATGATAGAATCTGGTCCATAAATGTGAGCGTCTGTTAACATAGAAGGATTATTTGCTGGCAAAAACATCATCGTCCTTCTTAGTCTATCTTTTTTAGCCATTTTTCCTCCTTTAAAATCTATACTCATTAATTTCTGCCGATCTATATATAGCAGCCTTCACTCTTGCTATGAGTGCATACTCTAAAGCTCCCTTATCAACAATTTTTATATTAGCATTTTTTACTCCGATTTTTTCAGCAGTATTTTTTACAGTTTCTATTATCTGTCTTCCAAACTGTCTTTTTACAGAACTGTCAACTTCGACAGAAATACCTCCCGCTTCTGCAGGCTCAACTGTTACCATAACGTCACTAGACTCAAGAGTTCCAGCTACACCGATTTTTTTTAATAACATATTGCCCTCCTATATAATTTTTTTTATATATTCCATAGCTTTTTCATATAGCTCTTCATATGTATGAGTTCTATTTTTTATGCAAAAGTTTGCCGTATTATCACACAACAAACATTTTCTTTCGTCAAAGTTAATTTCTATTCTCGACACTTTTTCAAAATTTTTCGATATAACATCTATGTCAAGTAGTCTTCCATGCTCTAAATTTTCTTCTAAATTAACAAAAACATTTTTTAAAAATTTAACGTCGTCAAAATCTACCACTAAAATAGAAAAATTTCCTACATCAGTCGAAAAAAATTCTTCGTGCACTATCCGTACATTATTTTTTTTTATTTCACACTTAATAATGTTTAGATTTTTCCAAAAAAATTCTTTTATTTCATCGGAATTTTTAATTTTACCCGGAAGATTTAATCCAAAAGTTATTAATGGTCTTTTATACAAACTTATTAACTCTATCTGTTTTAAAAATCTATTTTCTCTTTCTTGCAATATTTCTTCTAAAAATTTTTCCATAATACCTACTCAATATATCCGTTATCTCTCAATATTTTTATTGTGCTTTCTGGAGCTATTTCTTTCATTTTCTCAATATTATTTTCGTCTAAATATTTTCTAAAATATGATGCACTTATAAGTTCGCCACCCATTTTTTTTCTTGGTATGATGTTAACTTTTATATCGTTTTTTTCTAATACACACTTTAAATTTTCGTTGTAATTTTTAGTGGTAATATCAAGCGGTTCTTCTCCTAAATATCGAGATCCTATACGCAGATTTTTGGCAATATACTTTGCAAAAATGGTTGCATCCATTTTTGAATATAGATTATTTACTATTTTTTTATCCTTCAAAAAATATGTCGGAAAAGTAGAATTAGAAATAATGTATTCTCCGCCATCGCAAACTATCACCTTTTTATTTTCTGCAAGTCCAAGTTTTACACATTCGTATCTTATGTTAAAAGGAAATCTCGA